>NZ_BMOE01000008.1 GCF_014646915.1 Deinococcus aquiradiocola
GCATGGCCGTTTTTGACGATGCGGACGGCGCCGCAGTGCGGACACGTAAGCTCGTTCATGGTTCATTGAACCACTGTCGTGCCCAAGAGTCCACGACCACCCGCCTGCATGAGTTGACTCGCCGTGCATACCGCGCTATATTCTCTGCATCACCGCCCGAGAGGGCGGTTTTTTGTTGCCTTGCCCGCCTGCTTCAGCCGATCACGGCGAGGGCGGCGCGCACCACGTTCAGGTCGTGCAGCACCTGTGGCCGCCCGTGCCGGGCGAGGGCCTCCAGTCGCGTGAGCTGCGTGGACAGTTCCTGCTGCAGCAGGGCGTCGCGGGCGCGCAGCAGGTGTGGTCCGTACCGGCGTGCGGCGTCGGCGGGCAGGTCGGCGTAGGCGGGGTCAGGCCCGGCGTGCCGCTCCAGGCGCAGGACCGGGTAGCGCCAGAAGCCGCGCGCGAGCCGTTCCGTGACGAGCCAGTACCCGTGCTCCTGCGCCCAGCCGCGCAGTAGGCCGGGGTCGTCGTTCGGCTGCAGCACGAGCGCCCCCGGTACGCGCCCGCCCGCCCGGCCGCGCCCCAGGATGCCGAGCATGGTGCGTGCCCCCATGCCGGTCAGGCTGACGCTGTGCAGGTCCTGCGGCCCGAGCGGGGCGAGGCCGTCCCCGAGGTGCAGGGTGGCGCGGTCCTGCAGGCCCGCCTGCTGCACGGCGGTCCGGGCCACGGCGAGCGGCCCGCCGGTCTTCTCGACGATCACGGCGTGCCGTGCCCGCCCGGACCGCAGCAGGGCGAGCGGCAGGGCCGCGTGGTCCGAGCCGATGTCCGCGTGCCGGTCCGCCTGCACGAGTTCCGCCGCGGCACGCAGGCGCTCGTCCAGGCCCGCGAGCGCGTCCGTCCCTGCCTCCCCGAGGTGCGCGTCCGTCCCTGCCTCCCCGAAGTGCGCGTCCGTCCCTGTCTTCCCGACTGGCGGGGGAGGGGAGGCCGGGTCGGTGGTCGGGCCGTCAGTCACCCTGCTCCCCGTGACCTTGCTGCCCGTGGCTGCCGTTCGCGCGGGCCTGCGCGAGCGTGTAGGCGGCGACCGCCAGGATGATCGCGGCGAGCGCCAGCCCCAGCGTCAGGATGCTGCTGCTCCCGTCCCACTTGATGGCCAGCTTGAAGAACTCCACCACCAGCGCCACCACCACGATCCCCAGCAGCTTGTTCTTGAGGTCGTCGAAGGTCCGGATGTGCAGCCAGTCCGGCAGGTCGTCGAGCTGCTGCACGAACAGCGCCTGCAGCCCGATGCTGATGATCAGCAGGGCCGTCGCGACGAGCAGCACGTCCGCCTGCTCGATGGCCGACACGAGCAGCGTCTTGAGGGTGCTGCTCTGCCCCAGGCCCGGCAGGGCCGCCCACAGTTCGTGCACCGTCTGCACCGTCCCGAAGATGTACAGCGCCAGCGAGAACAGGAAGCTGGACAGCACGCCGAACTCCACGATGAGCAGCGTCAGGCCGAACCCGCGCCGCGCCAGCCCCTGCCGCAGCGGACTGCCCGCTGCCGGGGCGGGGGAGCGTTCGGGTGCCGGGTCGGGCCGTTCGGGGGAAGTCACGCGTTCAGGATGCCACAGCCGGGAAGGTCACGGCCGCCCTTCACAGCGGCTCCAGCCGGTCCCCGACGTGCAGGGTGCCGCCCTGCAGGACGCGGGCCGTGATGCCGCCGTGGCCGCGCACGGCGTTGTACCCGCCCGGCCCGAAGGCCTCCTCCATGCGGGAGCAGGGGTGGCACTCACCGGTCCCTTCCAGCAGCACCCAGCCGCGCTCGTCGCTCCCGATGCGGAACCGGCGGTCCTTGAGGGCCAGGAGCGGCAGGCCCGACACCAGGACGTTGCGGCGCAGCTGTTCGGGCGTCACGGCCCCCAGGCCCGCGAGCGCCGCGATGACCGGCAGGTGTTCCGCCTGGATGAGCGTCACCTGCCGCTTTCCGGCCATGGGTCGCGCCACGCCCGCCGCGAGCGGCCCGGCAGGCTCTGCTGCAGGTGCGGGGTCCTGCTGGCCGGCCTGGGCGCCCGTGAGGGCCTTCAGGCGGCCCGGCGCGACCCGCCCGTGATCGCCGATCAGGCCGACCATCTCGTGCGCCTCGGCGTCCGGCACGCTGAGCACCTCGCCTCGCCGCTCGCGACGAATCCCGATCCACTCCACCTGTCCGGGACGCGGCAGCCGCTCCCGGAGTTCCTGCATCGTCAGCACACGCAGCCCCCAGTCATGCGTGCAGGGTAGCGCCGCAGGGCCGGACCGCGGCACTTGTCGGCAGCGAAAAACCGTGCGGCGGTGTGTCGGCAGCGGGAGGCCGTGCGGCGTTGCCCTTTGGTATACTCGCGGGCATGAGGCGTCTGACCCGACTTGCGTATTCGCCCCGCCGCACGGTGGGGTGAGGGTCCGTCACAACCCGATTCCCGTCCAGGCGGCGCACGCGGAAGTGCGCCGCTTTTTTCTGCCTGCAGGGACGCCCTGCGAGGAGCTGCCATGAACGACATTCAGCGCAACCTGTCCACCGACGAGCAACTGACCCTCCTGAAACGCGGCGTGGTGGACCTCGTGTCCGAACCCGACCTGAAGGAACGCCTGACGCGCGGCACGCCGCTGCGCGTGAAGCTGGGCGCCGACCCCACCCGCCCGGACCTGCACCTGGGGCACGCCGTGATCCTGCGCAAGATGCGGCAGTTTCAGGACCTGGGGCACAAGGTCATCATGCTGATCGGGGACTTCACGGCCACCATCGGCGACCCGACCGGCAAGAGCAAGACCCGCCCGCCCCTCACGCTGGAGGAGGCGCGCGCCAACGCCGAGAGCTACCTGCAGCAGTGCAGACTCGTCCTGCGGCAGGAAAGCGAGGTGCTGGAGGTCCGCTACAACAGCGAGTGGCTGGAAAAGATGGGCTACAAGGACATCATCCAGCTCGCGAGCCGCTACACGGTCGCGCGCATCATGGAGCGCGACGACTTCCGCAAGCGCTTCGAGGGCGGCGTGCCCATCTCGGTGCACGAACTGCTGTACCCGCTCACGCAGGGGTACGACAGCGTGGCGCTGGAGGCGGACGTGGAGCTGGGCGGCACGGACCAGCTGTTCAACAACCTCGTGGGCCGCGCCCTGCAGCGCGACTACGGGCAGGAACCGCAGATCGTGATGACGCTGCCGCTGCTGGTGGGGCTGGACGGCACCGAGAAGATGTCCAAGAGCCTCGACAACTACATCGGCATCACGGACGCCCCGCACCTGATGTTCGCGGCGCTGATGAAGGTCCCGGACGCCCTGATGCCCAACTACTTCACGCTGCTGACGGACCTGCCGGAAGGCGAGGTGCAGGCCCTGCTGGCCGGGCACCCGGCCGCCGCGCACGAAGCGCTCGCGCGGACCGTGGTGAGCTGGCTGCACCCGGACGCCGACCTGGACTCGGCCCTCGAACGCTACCGCGCGGTCGCGAAGGGCGGCATCCCGGAGAACATCCCCAGCGTCACGGTCCCGGCGGGCGAGGTGAACGCGGACGGTCAGGTGAGCGTGGCGCGGCTGGTGGCGCTGGCGGGCCTGGAACCCAGCAACGGCGCGGCCCGGAAACTCATCCAGAACCGGGGCCTGCGGCTGAATGGCGAGGTGTACGGCGATCCACAGGGCCTTTGGACGCTCGGCGCGGACGGCGTGGTCCTGCAGAAAGGCAAGGACAAGTTCATGCGGGCCGTGCTGGAGGGCTGAAGGAAGTCCGCCCCGCCTTCATGCATGCGGGCGGGATTCATGACTTATCCCCAGGATGCAGAAGTTATCCACACCCTAATGTGGATAAAAGTGCCCGCCTGTGGACAAAAATCTGACCGGTCGCTGACATCAATTCTGAAGACTGAATAAAGATCCAGGGGTACGGCACAGCAAGGTCACAGTCAAAAGGGGACGCCCGGTCAGCTGACCGGGCGTCCCTCTTTCAATCTTCAGATCGACCTTCAGGCGAGGTCGGCGCCGTTCAGATGCTGCGGCCGGACTCGCGCAGCTTCTCGACGCGGATCATGTTGGTGGTGCCCTGCACGCCGAACGGCACGCCCGCCGTGATCACGTAGCGGTCGCCGACGTCCGCGAGCTGGCTGCGCTTGAGTTCCTGGTTGGCGATGCGGACCATGTCGTCCGTGTCGCGCGGGTCCTCGCTGAGCATCGGCACGACGCCCCAGGCGAGCGCCAACTGGTTGCGGGTCTGCTCGTTGGGCGTGAGGGCCAGGATGGCGAGCTTGGGGCGGTTCTTGGAGATGCGGGCCGCCGCGCCGCCCGTCTTCGTGAAGCTCACGATGACCGGCACGCTCAGGCCCTCGCCGATGTTGCAGGCGGCCTGCGCGATGGCGTCCTGCGCGAGGCTGGTGTCGATCTCCTGCGCCTGCAGCAGCTTGTACTCGGTGCTGGCCTCCACTTCACGTGCGATGCGGTCCATCATGGCGACCGCCTCGATAGGGTACATGCCGGCGGCACTCTCGGCGGAGAGCATCACGGCGTCCGTGCCGTCGAAGATGGCGTTCGCCACGTCGCTCGCCTCGGCGCGGGTGGGGCGGGGGAGCGTCACCATGCTCTCCAGCATCTGCGTGGCCGTGATGACGGGCTTGCCGACCTCGCGACACGCGCGGATCAGGCGCTTCTGGATGACGGGCACCTGCTCGGCGCGCATCTCGACGCCCAGGTCGCCGCGCGCGACCATGATGCCGTCCACTTCCTTCAGGATGTCCTCGAAACGGTCCACCGCCTGCGGCTTCTCGATCTTGGCCATCAGTTTGGCCTTGCTGCCGTACCGCGACAGGTAGTGCCGCGCGAGGAGCAGGTCGTCGCGGGAGCGCACGAAGCTGAGCGCCACCCAGTCCACGCCGAGTTCCGCGCCGAAGGCCATGTCCTCCACGTCCTTGTCGGACATGGCGGGCACGCTCAGTTCGGCCTGCGGGACGTTGATGCCCTTGTTGTTCTTGAGGACGCCGCCCACCACGACCGTCGTGTGGATGTCGTTGCCCTTCACGCTCTCCACGCGCAGCGCCATGTTGCCGTCGTCGAGCAGCAGGTCCATGCCGGGGTACACGTCGCCCGCGAGGCCCTTGTAGGTGCTGCCGACGCGGGTCTCGTCGCCTTCCACGTCGTCCATCGTGATGATAAAGTTCTGGCCCTTCTGCAGGGTGGCCGAGCCGTTCGTGAAGCGTGCCGTGCGGATCTTGGGGCCCTGCAGGTCCTGCAGGATGCCGATGGTGAGGCCCTTCTTGGCGGCCAGTTCGCGAACCATGGTGTACGTGGCGCGGTGGTCGTCGTGCGAGCCGTGCGAGAAGTTCATGCGGACGACGTTCACGCCCGCGTCCATCATCTGGCTGAGGATTTCGGGGTCGCGGCTGGCGGGGCCGATGGTGGCGACGATCTTGGTGGCGCGGTCAAAGTGCTTCATGCGGGTTCTCCAGTACGGAAGCCCTGGAACAGCTTCCATTGAGGGCCGGGGTCGTGCAGCGGGTTGGGCCATGGGCCGCCCCGGAGGGTCGACTCACAGCCCAACCGTTCACGGACAGTGCCTTACTTGTTCAGGGCCTTGCGGCCCAGGAATTGCGCCGCGCCTCCCAGCTGATCCTCGATGCGCAGCAGCTGGTTGTACTTCGCGATGCGGTCGCTGCGGCTGGCGCTGCCGGTCTTGATCTGCCCGGCGTTGGTGGCGACCGCCAGGTCCGCGATGAACGCGTCCTCGCTCTCGCCGCTGCGGTGGCTGATGATCGTGCCGTACCGGTTGCGCTTGGCGAGTTCGATGGCGTCCATGCTCTCGGTGAGCGTGCCGATCTGGTTGACCTTCACGAGGATGGCGTTGCCGACGCCGGTGTCGATGCCGCGCCCCAGACGCTCGGGGTTCGTGACGAACAGGTCGTCGCCGACCAGCTGCACGCGGTCACCGATGGTGTCGGTGAGGAGCTTCCAGCCGTCCCAGTCGTCCTCGCTCAGGCCGTCCTCGATGCTGATGATCGGGTAGCGGCTGCTCCAGTCGGCCCAGAAGTCCACCATCTCCTCGCTGGACAGGGTGCGGCCCTCGCTCTCCAGGTGGTACTTGCCGTCCTTGTACAGCTCGGTGACGGCGGGGTCGAGGGCGATCATGATGTCCTTGCCCGGCTCGTACCCGGCCTTCTGGATGGCTTCCAGCAGCACTTCGAGGGCTTCCTCGTTGCTGCCGAGGTCCGGCGCGAAGCCGCCCTCGTCACCGACGTTGGTGTTGTAGCCGCGGCCCGACAGCACCTTCTTGAGGGCGTGGAAGGTCTCGGCGCCGTAGCGGAGCGCTTCGCGGAAGGTGGGCGCGCCGACCGGCATGACCATGAATTCCTGGAAGTCGACGCTGTTGTCGGCGTGCGCGCCGCCGTTGATGACGTTCATCATCGGGACGGGCAGGGTGCGGGCGTTGCTGCCGCCCAGGTAGCGGTAGAGCGGCAGGCCGAGGCCTTCGGCGGCGGCGCGGGCGGTGGCGAGCGACACGGCCAGGATGGCGTTGCCGCCCAGTTTGGCCTTGTTGCCGGTCCCGTCGAGGTCCAGCATCGCGTGGTCGATGAGGCCCTGTTCGGTGGCGTCCATGCCGAGCAGCGCGGGCGCGATGATCTCGTTGACGTTCTTGACGGCCTTCAGGACGCCCTTGCCGAGGTAGCGGTCGCCTCCGTCGCGCAGTTCGAGCGCCTCGTGGCTGCCGGTGCTGGCGCCCGAGGGCACGATGGCGCGGCCCAGGTAGCCGCTCTCCAGGGTCACTTCCGCCTCGACGGTGGGGTTGCCACGGCTGTCGAGCACTTCACGGGCGATGATGCTGTCAATTTTCATGGGTTCCTCCGCACCCCGCGTCGCCCGGGGTCCGGACCGTCTCGCGTAGGTGTACTTTGCACACTATATCCCGGCGAAGTGTACCTCGGCCAGATGCGCTCAGGGTCAGGCGCGGCTAGACCGGGTTCAGCGTTGAGGGCGGCGAACACCGGTCCCGCAGGGGAGGGGAGAGGTGAACCCCGGTCCCCCACCACCGCGGGCATGCCCCGTGCGGCGCACCAATGGCCCCTCAGACGCGCAGCGGCACCACCACGGCCAGATACCCCGCGTCCCCGCTGCCCTTGAACATGGCGGGGCTGGTGGAGCCGCTGAACAGCAGCTCCGCCTCACCCTCGATGGGACCCAGCGCGTCGAGGACGTACTTGGCGTTGAAGCCCAGGCTCAGGGCGGGCTCGCTGCCGTCCTGCGTCACGGCCAGCGTGTCCTGCGCGCGCCCGTAATCCCCCTCGGCCGCCAGCCGCAGCGTGCCTTCCGAGATCAGGAACTCCACGCGGTTGTTGGCGTTCTTGTCGGCCAGCACCGCCACGCGCGACACCGCCTCCTTCAGCGCGGCGGCCGGGAGCAGCACCCGCAGCTTGATGTCCTTGGGAATCACGCGCTCGTAGTCCGGGAAGTCCCCGTCGAGCAGCTTGACGTTCATGCGGACGCGTTCGGTCGTCACACCCAGCATGCCGTCCCCGAAGCTCAGGCCCACCTGACCGTCCTTCAGGACACGCACGAGTTCGTCCGCGCTGCGTGCCGGAACGATCAGGCTGCGCGGCTCGCCCGTCACCGCGAACTCCCGCAGCGCCAGCCGGAACCCGTCCGACGCGACCACGCGCGCCTTGCTGGCATGCTGCTCAACCTTCAGGCCACGGAACACCGCCTGGAACGCCTCGTTCGACGCGGCGTACCGCACGCTCGACAGGGAGCGCGCCAGTTCGGCGCTGTCGAGCGTGGCGTCGGCCGTGCCGGGGAACGTCAGTTCCGGGTAGGCCTGCAGGTCGCCCGTCTGCAGCTTGAAGTCCGACCCGCTGGCGCGCACCGCGAGTTCCGAGCCGACCAGTTCCAGTTCCACCAGTTCGCCGCCGAGGTTGCGGACGATCTGCGCGAACAGGTGCGCGGGCGCCACGAACGACGCCGGTCCCTGCACCTCGGCAGGCACGAAGCAGCTCAGGTCGATTTCGAGGTTGGTGCCGCTGAGCGTCAGGCCGCGCTCGGTCGCATCGACCTTGATGGCGGTCAGGAGGGGGTTGCTGCTGCGGCTCGGAATGACACGTTCGAGCATGCCCAGGCCTTCACTGAGGGTTTTCTTGCTGACTTGCGCGCGCATGGTGTTCTCCTTGCAGACCCCTGCGCCAGGTTCGCTTGCCCTGGCCGGGTCGTGGGTGGACGTGATGTGGGGGTGAGGATCTCACCGGGGGTCAAGTGTAGCCATGCTGGTGCGCTCTCGGGGTGGGTCTGGACTGGGGTGAACCTTCCGGCCTGCCCGTTAAAAGATTCTTCAGTTAAAGATATCTAAAATATAGTAGTAGTAGTAATAGGGCCTGTGGAAACTGTGGATAAGTGGCCTGGAGTGCGTGCTGCACGGTGTCTTGCCTGTGGACAAAATTGTGGATAAGTCGGCTCTGCCTGTGGATAACCTGTGGAAAACTTCGGGACTTATCCACAGGCAGTTTGGGAGGAGGGTTATCCACAGGGTTATCCACAGGTTATCCACAGGGTTATCCACAGAGTTATCCACAGATCGTGAAAATCGGCACAGACTTGGCGGTCGACGGACTGAACCGATTCAGATGGGGGGCAGCCGCTCGCCCCGCACCCCGTTCAGGACGACAGCTCCTCCCCTTCCAGCCCCTGCAGTCGCCGCTTCAGGAACGCCACCGCCTCGGTCATCTCGCTGTCCTTGCCGAGCTGCTCCGTCACCTTGCTGATGGCGTGCATCACGGTCGAGTGATCCCGCCCGAAGAACCCGCCGATCTCCGGCAGGGAATGCCCCGTCAGTTCACGGATCAGGTACATCGCCACCTGACGCGGCGTCACCACCTCACGCACCCGCCCGGACCCCCGGATCGCCTCGGGCGGGATGTTGTACTGCGCGGCCACGGCCCGCAGCACGTCCGCCATCTCCACCTTCACTTCCTGCGGCGCGAACACGTTCGAGAGTGCCTTGGCCGCCACCGTGCGCGAGAACGGCACGTTGTTCAGGCTCGCGAAGGCCACCACCCGCATCAGCGCGCCCTCCAGCTCGCGGATGTTGCTCGTCACCTGCCGCGCGATGAGTTCCAGCACGTCCTGCGGGATGTTCATGCGGTGATGCTCGGCGTTCATCTTCAGGATCGCCACGCGCGTCTCGAACTCCGGGCTCTGGATGTCCGTGATCAGGCCCCACTCGAAGCGGCTGCGCAGGCGGCCCTCCAGCGTCTGGATGTCCTTGGGCGGCCGGTCGGAGCTGAGGATGATCTGCTTGTGGTTCTCGTACAGCGCGTTGAAGGTGTGGAAGAACTCCTCCTGCGTGCGCTCCTTCCCGGCCAGGAACTGGATGTCGTCCACCAGCAGCAGGTCCACGCTGCGGTACCGGTTCCTGAACTGCGTCATCTTGTCCTCGCGGATCGCGTTGATGAGGTCGTTCGTGAAGCTCTCGGTCGACACGTACTCGATGCGCTTGTCGGGGTAGCGTTCCGACATGTAATGCCCGACGGCGTGCATCAGGTGCGTCTTGCCGAGCCCCACGTCCCCGTAGATGAAGAGCGGGTTGTACGCCTTGCCGGGACTCTCGGCGACGGCCAGCGACGCGGCGTGCGCGAGGTTGTTGTTCGGGCCGACCACGAAGTTCTCGAAGATGTACTTCGGGTTGAGCGACTTGCGGTTCTCGGTGGGCGTCACGGCCGGACGTTCCGGCGCGCTGCGCGGCCCGCGCGTGCTGCTCTTGGGTGGGGGCGGCGGGTCGGCGGGCAGCATCATGGCGTCCTGCACGGCGGGCAGCACCTGAAAGCTCACCTGCGGCTGCTGCGCGCCCATGCTTCTCAGGGCGTCCTCCAGCAGCTCCAGGTAGTGCTTGCGGAACCATTCCTGGGCGAAGGAGTTGCGGACACCGAGCACCAGCGAGCCCTGCTGCACGCCGAGCGGGCGCACCGGGGCGAACCAGGTGTGGTACTCCACCTCCGAAATGTTTTTGCGGACGTAACCGAGTACGTCCGTCCAGATTTCCTGCGAGATAACACTCACCCCCTGCGGACGATTCGCGGGTCATCATACCGCGCCCCGGACGGACCGGGAGGTGAGGCGGGCGAAGGGCAGCGGAAACAGCGGCAGGGCAGGAACAAAAAAAGCGCCCTCTCGGACGCTGATAAGCACAGGATAGCGCGGTATGCACCCAGCGTCAACTCATGCATTCGAATGTCGGGGGGTGTGCAGGCCGTGCCGAACGCACCCCAGACGGCCCCCGCAGGCGGCCTGGGGTGGCCGGGGTCAGCGGGCGGGGCGGAGGTTCAGCGTCTCGCTGCGTCCCCAGTCGGCGGGATCGCTGCTCATGGGGATGGTCTGACCGTCGCGCCACAGGCGCTGCAGGTCCGCGTAGTGCGACCCGATGGGGTTCCCGCCCTGTCCGAGCGTGCCGATGTAGCGGCTGGCGTTCGGGTTCGACAGGTCGATCACCTGGCGGTAGCTGGGCGCGTGCGTCTGCCGGAAGGTGCCGGGTTCCGGGCGGGCCACGTCGACGGTGTCGGTGCCGCCGGGCGTGGGCAGGCCACGGTTCCAGATCCAGCCGATGGCGCTCACCCCGCCGAACGCGCCGTGCTTGCTGTAGCTGCGGTGAAGGTCGCCCCAGGCCCAGCGGGCGGGGTCCGTGCCGAGCCGCCCGGCGAGGTCGGCGGTGGCGGCCGACAGGGTCCGCGTGAGTTCCTGCGCGCAGTCGCGGACGCCCGCCCGGGTGTCGCGGCACAGCGGGCCGTCCTGCCGGAGCTGCGCGAGCACCGCGACGGACGTGAGGGCCGTCGCGTCCGGCTGGGCGGGCGTGCCGAGCTCGTCCTGCGCCATGCGCTGCAGCTGCGCCAGCCATGCCTCGAAGATGCTGGCCTGCACGCTCTGCAGTGTCTCGTGCCCGTCCCAGTCGCGCAGCAGGGCGAGCGCCTGTGTGCTCAGCGCGCCGTCCGGCTGCGTGGCGAGCAGCAACGGTTTCAGGTCGCGCCACACGAGGCTGAACGTGTCGAGCTGCGCGGCCGCCACGTCCGCCGGGCTGAGCGGATGACCGGGGTTCAGGAGCTGCAGGATGCGTTCGGCGCGGTACGGTTCGGCCCACATGCGGTTCCCGGCCAGGAAGGGCCGGTACGTGTCCGGCGCGACCCGGTTGTTCGCGGTGACGACCAGACCGTCCTGCGGGTTGTACACCTGCGGCAGCTGACTGAAGGGCACGTACCCGGTCCAGCGGTGCGCGGCGTCGTCCGGGACGGGCAGGCTGCCGTCCCAGCCGGGCGTGCGGACGGGCACGCGGCCCGGCGCGACGTAGCCGATGTTGCCGTCCACGTCGGCGTACACGAAGTTCTGGGACGGCGCGACGTAACTGCCGAGCGCCTGCCGGAACTCCGTCCAGTTGCGCGCGTAGTTCAGGCCGAGGAAGGCGTCGAAGGTGGTGTCGCCCGTCTCCAGCGCCGTCCACTGCAGCGTCACGGCGCGCGACTGCCTGTCGCCCCACTCGTCGCTGCGCGCCACGACCGGCCCGTGCGCGCTCCACTGCACGGTGAGCTTCACGTCGGGTTTCCCCTTGACGCGGACGACTTCCGTGCGGGACTGCAGCGGCGCGCCGGGCGCCTCCACGAACAGGTCCTGCACGTCCGGGTTGACGTTCGTGACGCCCCACGCGACGCGCTCGTTGCGGCCGATCACGATGCCCGGCAGGCCCGGAATGCTCGCCCCGATGGCGTGCAGCGTCGGCCCCTGCACGTCCGCGAGGTACCACAGCATCGGGGCGGACAGGCCCAGGTGCGGGTCGTCCGCCAGGATGGGCTTGCCGGTGCTGGTGCGCTGCCCGCCGATCACCCAGTCGTTGCTGCCCTTGCCGGGCGCGTTCACGAAGCCGAGCGAGCGTGCCGCCGCGAGCTGCGACGCGAGCTGCGCGGCCGCGCCCGCCGGGAGCGTCACCCCGGCCAGTCCCGTGCGCGGCGTGCCGGGCGTGCCCAGGTGGCCCGTACTGCCGAGTTCCTGACTGCTGAGGATGGTTGGCCCGCCCGCCGGGTACGGGGGCAGCACCGCGTCCAGGCCCGCCGCGCCCAGCCGCGCCACGACCCGCTGCCCCAGCAGTTCCTGATCCCAGTTGCCGCCCAGGTCGTACGCCATCAGCTTCGACCACGCGATGCTGTCCACGTCCGTCCAGCGTTCCGGCCGGAAGCGCAGCAGCCGGAACTCCAGCGGCAGGCGATCCTGCGCGATCGCGGCATTCACGCCCGCCGTGTACGCCGAGATCAGCGTCCGCGTGCGCGGACTGAGGGCCGGGAGGGCCGACTGCGCCGCCCGGTAGAACCCCCACGTGCGCAGGAACCGGTCCTGGGGGAGCGCCGCGTCGCCCAGCACCTCCGACAGCCGCCCCTGCGCGACGCGGCGCTGGAACTCCATCTGCCACAGGCGGTCCTGCGCGTGCACGAAGCCCAGCGCGTACAGGGCGTCCGCGTCGCTCGCCTGCGCGCGGATGTGCGGCACGCCCCAGCGGTCGCGCGTGACGGTGACGTTGCCGGTCAGGCCGCGCAGCTGCACGCTGCCCGACACCACCGGGTTGCTGACCTTGCGGGCGTACAGCACGCCCGCGAACACGACGAGAAGCAGAACGAAGAGCAGCAGGCCAAGTCCGCGAAGCAGGCGCATAGGGAGTCCTCCGGTTGAGGTTCCCAGGATACCGCCCGTGCCGCGCGGGTCACGTCCGCCAGTCTCCGTTCCTGAAGGTCAGCGGGCAGGCGACCCTCAGGGCGTGCCCTGCCGTCCCGGGTTCAGTCGGGACCCAGGTCCGCGAGGCGGTCCAGGAAGCGCAGGAACGCCTGCCGGTCGCTGAACTCCTGCGGCGCGCCCAGCGGCCTGCCGCTCACGCGGGCATAGAAGCCGGAGCGGGAACTGGCGGGCGTGAGCCGCACCTGCAGCCGCACCTGCAGCCCCGCCGTGCCGGTCCCGGCGTCGTCGGTGACGTCCTGCACGGCTGCCCGGACGCCTGCCGCGCCGCTCCTCGTGCCGACCGTGCCGGTCCCCCCCGGTCCCGGCCGCCCGGCCGTGGTCCCTTCATTCCACGGATCCCTTTCCCTCACCTGCGTGCCCCCCGCCCCTGCCCGTCTCGGTTCCTCCCGCATCTGGCCCTCCTGTCCTGCACGGTACGCGGGCGGGCGTCGCAGAAGCGTTGCATTCCGGGATACGCCACGCGCGCCGGGCACGGGAGGTCCGGCCGGTCCGCCGGTACACTGTGGGCATGACGCACGCTTCCCCCAGAACCGCCCTGACAGGTCAGCCCGCCCCGGACTTCACGCTGCCGTCCTCGGGCGGCGACCCGGTCACGCTCAGCAGTTACCGGGGGCACAAGAACGTGGTGCTGGTCTTCTACCCGCTGGATTTCTCGCCGGTGTGCAGCATGCAGCTCCCGGAGTACTCGGGCCGTCAGGACGATTTCGGAGACGCGGGCGCCGTGGTGCTGGGCGTCAACCGGGACAGCGTGTACGCGCACCGCGCCTGGGCCGCCGAGTACGGCATCGAGGTGCCGCTGCTGGCCGACATGAACCTGAAGGTCGCGCACGAGTACGGCGTCGCCATCGACGAGCGCGGCACGAGCCAGCGCGCCGTGTTCGTCATCGACCGGGAGGGCGTGGTGCGCTTCGAGTACGTCGAGGAGAAGACCGGAGATTACACCCTGAGGCCCGAGCAGGTGCTCGCGAAGGTCCGCGAACTGTAACTCCGGCCCGGTCCCGGATCAGTCCTTCGGGGTGTCCTTGCGCTGCGCCTGCAGGGCGGCCCAGTCTTCGTACGCGAGGCCCGGAATGAGCGCGAAGCTGCCCACGAAGAGGCTCGCGAGGGCGGCCGGGTAGCGGGCGGGCGTGCGGCCCGTCAGCAGCAGGTACAGGGCGCCGAGCGTGCTGAGCGCGCCGATGTCCATGAACATCACGCGCGTGAAGCTGCTCGACCGCAGGGCGCCCAGCGTGCCGGGGTCGCCGGGCCTGCGGCGGCCCAGGATGGCCGTCAGCAGCAGCGTGACGTACAGGCCCGCGTACAGCCGGAAGCGGGCGGGGCCGGGCTGGCGGTACGGGCGCAGGCGGGAATGGAGCGTCATGCTCCAGCGTACCGCGCGGCGCGGCGGCCCGCGCGCGTCACGTTGCGCGGCGCGGCCTTGGGTTAAGCTCCCGTCATGTCACGCTTCACCCGCCTTCCCTCCAGCGCCCTGCGGCTGACCGGCCCGGACCGCCTGGATTTCGTGCAGGGGCAGATGACGGCCAACGTCAAGGCCGCGCCCACGCCCGGCATGGTGCCCGCCTGCTTCCTGAACGTGCGCGGTCAGATCGAGCATTTCGCGCGCGTGTACCGCCGTGCGGACGACCTGTACCTGCACCTCGACGATCCCGGCACGCCGGGCGAGGCGGCCGCTCAGCTCGCCGCACGCCTGAAGAAGTACATCATCTTCGATCAGGTGGAGGTGCAGGACGTGAGCGGCGTCCTGGCGAGCGTGCACGTCTGGGACGGCGTGCCGCAGGGCTGGGACCCGGCCGGGCCGGACGTGCAGATCTTCGAGCTGGGCGGCGGGACGGTCCTGGCGGGCCGCGTGAACCGGACGGGCGTGCCGGGCGTGGACCTGCACCACCTGCGCGCGCACGAGGGGACGCTGCTGCCGCTGCTGGGCGAGGAGGCCAGCGCGGACGTGCTGGAGGCGGCCCGCATCGCGGCCGGGATCAGCGACGTGGCGCGCGACGGGTGGCAGGGCACGCTGCTGCAGGAGGTCGGGCTGGACGACGCCATCAGTTACCGCAAGGGCTGTTACGTGGGGCAGGAGATCATGGCGAGGCTGGAGGCGCGCGGCAACGCCCGTCACGCGCTCGCGCGGCTCGCGGGGGAGGGGCTGCCCGCGCACGCGGACGTGCTGCTCGGTGAGCGCGTGGTGGGCCGCACGGGCGCGAGCACCGGCACGCTGGCCCTGGCGCGGCTGCGGCGCGACCTGCCGGAAGGGGCGGAGCTGCGCGTCGCGGACGTGCCTGCACGCGTCGTGACGGACGCCGTCACGCCCTGATGCTGGCCCCGCTGCAGCGGCTGGGGGACGCGCCGCGCCGGGCCGCGCTGCTCGGCGCGCTGCGCCGCGCGTACCTGCTCGCGCTGGCGGCGCTGGCCGTGCCGGGCCTGCTGATCGGCGTGCCGTTCGGGGTGACGTCCAGCCCTGCCCCGAACAGCGCGGCGCTGCTGGGGCTGGGCGCCTCAGCCCTGGTATGTGCCGCGCTGGCCCTGGGGCTCGCGCACCGCAAGGCCCGACCGGCCGTGCCCGGCACGCCCGAGGGCCGCGACCTGAGCGTGCAGGCGGCCATCCAGGCGGCCAGCGCGCCCGCCGTGCCGCTGCTGATGGCGTGCACGCAGCTGCGCTCCCCGCTGACGCTGCTGGCCCTGCTGGCCCTGACGCTGCTGGCGCTGGCGGTCGGCTGGGCGTCCCTGACGCTGTGGGCGCGCCGGGCCGGACGGCCGGACGCCGCGCCCGGCGACGCGGCCCTCACGGACCCGGCAGTCACCGGCTGACGGCAGGCACCGGCTGAGGCCCGCCGCCCCGCCTTGCTCTACAGTGACTTCATGCCCGAATCCCGACCCGGCCGGACGCCTTCCGTTCCCGCGCCGCTCCTGACCGCTGCCGGACTGGCGCTCGGCGCGGCGGTCGCGCTGGGCTTCGGGCGGTTCAGTTACGCGCTGCTGCTGCCGCCCATGCGCGCGTCGCTGGGGTGGACGTACACGCAGGCGGGCGGCATGAACACCGCGAACGGTGCCGGGTACCTGCTCGGCGCGCTGCTCGCCCCCCTGCTGATCGGGCAGCTGGGGGCGCGGCCCGCCTTCCTGGCGTCCATGCTGTTCACGGCCCTGACGCTGCTCGTCACGGCGCTCGTCACGCCGTTCTGGGCGCTGCTGGCCCTGCGCGGCCTGACGGGCCTGAGCGGGGCGGTGACCTTCACGGCGGGCGGCCTGCTCGCCGCGCAGGCCGCGTCGCGCGCGCCGGCACGGCAGGCGGGCGCGGTCCTCACGACCTTCTACGCCGGGGCGAGCCTCGGCATCCTGCTGACCGGGCTGGGCCTGCCGCCCCTGCTGGCACGGCTGGGCGACGCGGGCTGGCGGTCCGGCTGGGCGGTCCTGGGGGGCGTGTCGCTGCTGGCGCTCGGTGCGGCGTGGCTCGCGAGTCGCGGGACGGGTGCGCGCGGCGGTCCCGTCGGGCCGGGCGTGCGCGCGGCGCAGCTGCGGCCGCTGCTGCGTTCGCTGCTCGCGTACGCCTGTTCGGGCCTGGGGTACGTGGCGTACACGACCTTCTCGGTCACGTACCTGCGGTCGCAGGGGGCGAGCACGGCGCAGGTGGCGCTGTTCTGGACGCTGCTGGGCTTCGCCGGTCTGGTGGCCCCGCTGCTGTGGAGTCGGCTGATGTCGCGCGTGTGGGGCGGCCGCACGATGGGCCTGCTGATGACGATCATGGCGCTCGGCGCGGCCCTGCCGGTGCTGAGTGCCGCGCCGGGCGTGGCGTTCGTGTCGGCGCTGCTGTTCGGTGCGACGTGCCTGAGCGTGGTGGCGTCCACCACGGCCCTCGCGCGGCAGAGCCTGCCGCCTGCCGTGTGGGGGGCGGGCGTGGCGACGTACACCATCACGTTCGCGGCGTTCCAGAGTCTGGGGCCGGTGCTGGCGGGCCTGCTCGCGGACGGCGGGGCGGGCGGTCTGCGGCTGGGTCTGGGCCTGTCGGCGCTGGTGCTGCTGGTGGGGGCCGGACTGGCCTTCAGTCAGCGGCGCGCCGAACCGGTCGATTGAGGGTCCACGGGCGGACATGGAAGGCGTGTGCTCTCACGGTGTTCCAAGAATGACGCCCCTGGCTTGAGTCACCCTTCACGGTCGGTCCTGCCGGACATCCAGAAGCATGAGAGCCGCGTATAGCAGGGTGGATGTCCCGGTGGACCCCTGTCAGCGCGCAGCCCCCCCGGCCGGAGGAACACATGCGTCACCCCATCATGATCGCCGCCCTGACCCTCACCCTCGCCGCCTGCACCCAGGCCAGCGTCCCGCCCGCCGGGACCCTCGCGTACGGCCTGAACGCCAGCGGCCAGCTCGTCACCTTCGGCCTTGATAATGCGGGCAGCAGCGCCACCACCCGCAGCGTGACCGGCCTGGGCAGCGACACCCTCGCCGACCTGGACTTCAACCCCGCCAACGGCGCCCTGTACGCCTTCGCGACCTCCGGCAACGTCTACACCGTCGATCCTGCCACCGGCGCCGCGACCCTCAACACCACGCCCCTGAGCACCGTCGCGCCCCGCGTGACGGACTTCAACCCCGCCGCGAACCGCGTGCGCGTGATCGGCGCGTCCGCCAGCAACGCCCGCCTGACCGTCGACCCCGGCCCCAGCACCTCCCCCAAGGGCACCGTGACGACCGACGGCACCCTCGCGTACGCCGCCACCGACACCAACGCCGGCAAGACCCCCAACGTGCTGGGCGCGGCATACACGAACAGTGCGCTGAACGGCGGCACGCTGCCCGCCAGCACCCTTCTGTACAGCGTGGACGCCACCACCAACACCCTCGACCTGCACAGCACCGCTCCCGGCACCGCCGCCGGGAACTTCAACACGCTCGGCACGGTCGGCGCGCTCGGCGTGACGCTCGGCAGCAGCGTCGGCTTCGACATCGTCACCAGGGGCGGCATGAATACCGCGTACCTCGTGAACGGCAGCACCCTGTACACCGTGAACCTCATGACGGGCGCCGCCACGCAGATCGCCACGCTCAGCACGCCGCTCAAGGCGCTCGCCGTCACGCTCAGCGCGCAGTAAGCCCGGACTGAGCAGTGATCCCGGACTGAGCTGAACTCCCGAAGTTCAGCTGAGCGGAACGCGAAGCCGCCGCCCGGCCACGAACACCAAATCCTGCCCTCCTGGCCCCGGGCCGGACGCTCCTGACTCCCAGCCGTGACGGCCGGGGAGGGCGCGTCCGGCCCGGCCTTCGCCTGCCGCGCCGCCCTGGCCTGCGGGCCGCGTTCCTGTCTGGCCCGAGACACCTTCGCCTCATGCCGTGGACGTTAGGCTGAACGCACTCCCTGGCGCGCCGAGGCCAGGCGGTTTCGGAGGACGCCTTGAAGAACGACATCGCCAGAGCACACCCGGACGCGCAGGGGCAACTGATGGCGCACGCGGTGGACGCCTGCGTGCACTGCGGGTTCTGCCTGCCCGCCTGCCCCACGTATCAGGTGCTGGGCGACGAGATGGACAGCCCGCGCGGCCGCATCATCCTGATGAAGGAGGTGCTGGAAGGCACCCTGCCGCTGTTCGAGGCGACGCCGCACCTGGACCGCTGCCTGGGCTGCGTGGGCTGCGTGACGGCCTGCCCGAGCGGCGTGCCGTACGGCGAGCTGATCACCGGGTTCCGTGGGTGGTCGGAGCCGCAGCGGTCCCGGCCCGTCATTCAGAAGCTCACGCGGGCCGCCGTGCTCACCATGCTGCCGCGCCCGTGGCTGTTCCGGGCGGGCGCGCAGGTGGGCCGCTTCGCCAAACCGCTCGCGCCGCTGCTGCCGCAGGCGCTGCGCGCCCCGCTCGACCTGCTGCCGGGAACCGTGCCGCCCGCGCAGGACACGCCCGCCTTCACGCCCGCGCAGGGGGCGCGCCGCGGGCGCGTGGCGTTCCTGAGCGGCTGCGCGCAGCAGGTGCTGACGCCCAACTTCAATGCGGCGACCGTGCGGGTCCTCGCGCGCAACGGCGTCGAGGTGACGGTGCCGCCCGCGCAGGGCTGCTGCGGCGCGGCCGCCATGCACACCGGCGCCCGCTCCCTCGCGCTCACGCAGGCGCGCCGCAACCTGGACGCCTTCGACGTGCAGGACGTGGACGCCGTCGTGTCCAACGCCGCCGGGTGCGGCGCGGGCCTGAAGGAGTACCCGATGCTGCTGGCCGGTGAGGGCGAGCGCGACGAGAGCCGCGCGGCGGCCCTGGCGGGCAAGGTGCGCGACATCAGCGTGTACCTCGCGGAACTCGGTGAGCGGGGTGGCCTGGAGCCGTTCATGCCGACCTCGCGGCCCATCCGGGTCGCGTACCACGACGCCTGCCACCTCGCGCACGCGCAGGGCGTGCGGGCCGAACCGCGCGCCCTGATCCGCAGCATCCCCGGCGTGACGCTGCTGGAAGTGCCGCAGGGCGACCTGTGCTGCGGGTCCGCCGGGACGTACAACCTCGAACAGCCGGACCTGGCCGGGCAGCTGGGCGACATGAAGGCGAAAAACGTGATCGCCACCGGCGCCGACTACGTGGTGAGCGGCAACGTCGGCTGCCACACGCAGCTGCAGAGTCACCTGGCGCGGCTGGGCAGCGATATCCGCGTGCTGCACACCGTCGAAATGCTGGACCTCGCGTACCGGGGCGAACTGTGACGCTCCCCCACCCGCTCGCGCGGGACCTGACGCGGCAGCTCGGGCCGCGCAAGGTGCTCAGCACGCCCGGCGAGCGCCGCATGTACTCCTACGACGCCATCCAGATGGGCGTCGTGCCGGTGTGCGTCGTCCTGCCGGAAAGCACGCAGGACGTGGCGCTGGCCGTGAAGGCCGCGCGCGCGGCGGGCCTGCCGGTGGTGGGGCGCGGCGCGGCCAGCGGCCTGAGCGGCGGGGCCGCGCCCGCCGAGCCGTCCCTGGTGATCAGCTTCACGCGCATGACGCGCCTGAGCATCGACGCGGCGCGCCGCGAGGCGCACGCGCAGGCGGGCGTCGTGACGCTCAAGGTGAGCGACGCGGCCCGCCCGCACGGCCTGGTGTACCCGCCCGACCCGGCCAGTTTCCGGACGAGCACCATCGGCGGGAACCTCGCCGAGAACGCGGGCGGCCCGATGTGCTTCAAGTACGGCGTGAGCGGCGACTACGTCAGGGGCCTGCAGTTCGTGGACGCGGACGGCGACATTCACGACCTGACGCGGGACGCCTACGACCTCGCGGGCCTGCTGATCGGCTCCGAGGGCACGCTGGGCCTCATCACGGAGGCCACGCTGCGCCTGAGCACCCCGGCCCGCTACACCCGCACCCTGATGAGCAGTTTCGCGCGGGTGGGCGACGCGGCGGACGCCGTGAGCCGCGCCATCGCGGCGGGCGCCGTGCCCGCCAAGCTGGAGTTCATGGACCGTGCCTGCGTGAACGCCATCGAGGACTACCTGAACATCGGGCTGCCCAGGGCGGCGGGCGCCGTGCTGCTCGTCGACACGGACGGCGACGACCTCGACACCGTGCAGGAGGAGCTGGAGCTGGTGGAGCGCGCCTGCACCTCCAGCGGGGGAGAGGTGCGGCGCGCCGCGACGGACGCGGACGCGGCGGCGCTGTGGCAGGCGCGGCGCAGCGTGTCGCCCGCCCTGGGCCGCATCCGGCCGCAGCGCATGAACGAGGACATCGTCGTGCCGCGCAGCGTGCTGGGCGAGGTGGTGCGCGAGATCGAGGCGCTCGGGCAGGCGTCCGGCCTGAAGCTCGTGCAGTTCGGGCACATCGGGGACGGCAACCTGCACCCCAACATCCTGTTCGATCCCCGGACCGAGAGCGAGGAGGCGGTGCATGCCCTCGCGCACCGGATCGCGAGCGTCGCCATCCGGCACGGCGGCGTCCTGAGCGGCGAGCACGGGATCGGCAGCATGAAACTGCCGTTCATGGCCGAGGCGGTCGACCCGGTCACGATGTCGGCCCTGTGGGACGCCAAGCACGCCCTCGACCCGCAGGGCCGCCTGAATCCCGGCAAGGTCCTGCCCTCGCCGGACGGCCTGGGAGGCGCCCATGATTGAAGTGTCGGCCGCCGACCAGTACGTGACCGTCAGCGGCAGCACGACGCTGCCGGAGGTGTACGCCGCGCTGCCTGCCGGACTGTACCCGCCGTTCCCGCCGCTCGACCTGCCGGGCGGCGTGGGGGACCTCGTGACGCGCGGCGGTTTCGGGCAGACGTTCTTTTTCGGGGCGGAAGTGCTCGGCCTGACCTTCGTGGCGCCCAGCGGACGGACGCTCGTGGCGGGCGGGCGCACCGTCAAGAACGTGCAGGGCTACGACCTGACCAGACCCTTCGTGGGCAGCTTCGGGCAGCTCGGGCAGGCGCAGACGGTGACGCTGCGCCTGCGGCCCGGCCTGATGGCCGCGCACCACGCCCGCCCCGGCCGCCTGGAAGACGCGCCCGTCACGGCGGCACGCTACCTGTGGCAGGAGGGCGGGACGCTGCACGCCTTTCATTTCGGGCACGTGCGCGAGGTGGAGAGCGTCATGCGGGCCTTCGGGGGCGAGCCCGTCACGGCGCCGCCCGACTACCGCGCCCTGTACCCGGACGGGATGGGGGTCGGGACGGACGGCCCGCTGCGGGACGCGCGCTTCACGTGGGCGAACGGCGGGCACGTGCCGGACGCCCCGCCCCTGTTCCTGAAGCTCGCCGCGCGCCTCTGAGACGGACCTCCGGTCCACCGGGACACGAACGACCTGATGCCCCCTCCTGCAGGAGAGGAGGGGAAGCGGCGGGCGCGAGGCCCGCAGCGGGGTGGACAGGGCACTGTGACGCTCGGGCGCTCGGCCTGGACGTCGGCTTGGCATTCGGCAGGCGTCGGGGAGGTCGCGGGCGGCCATGAACTGTGCTGGGCAGGAAAAAAACCTGTACAGTCACATGCGAACCGATGTGAGAAAACTGTCAGTTTCGGGTCAGCATACTTTGATGACGGAAGACCCCACCCACAGACAACATCCGGTCCTCTGACTTCCCCCCCTCCTATGCCTAACGTCCCCGCGTCCGTCCCCCCTGCGTCGGCTTTCCGGTCGAGGGGCCTCCTGTGCCCTGCACGGATCACGCGCGGGCAGCGGCGTACCGTCACCGGGCGGGCAGCGGGAGACGCATGACCGAAGCCGCGTACTCCGACCCGGACCGCTGGACCACGCCCGGCCCGCGCGGCGTCCTGCCGCCCGCCCTGGACCTCGATCCGGCCCGGCGTGCCGTGAGCGTCGACGGGCACACCGTGCCGCTCACCGCCAAGGAATACCTGCTGTTCGAACTGCTGTACAGCTCGCGCGGCCGTCTCTTTACCCGCGACGACATCCTGGAGCGCATCTGGGGCCTGGATTTCCTGGGCGAGGCGCGCATCGTGGACGCGTACGTCAAGCGGCTGCGCAGCAAGCTCGGGCCGGGCGCCATCGAGACGGTGCGCGGCCTCGGGTACCGCTGCCCGCTGCCTGAACTGGTGGGCGTGGCGCAGCCGCACCTGCAGCGCCTTCCGCCCGAGGCGCGCCTCCTGACGCGCCTCGCGCAGCGCATCCTGCAGGTCACGGACCCCGCCCACATCGTCGCGAACGTGCAGGAACTGCTGCGCGACCATTACAACGTGCGCGAGGTGTCGCTGTGGTCCATGCCGGACCGGACGCTGCTCGGGTACGCGGGCAGCCCGCAGGTGTCGTCCCTGCCCGCCGGGGCCGCCCTGAACGGCACGGACGGCCGCCCCGACCTGCTGTGCGTGCCGCTCGGGACCGGCCAGCCGGACCAGGGCCCCTGGGCGCTCCTGGCCTTCTGGGACGGGTCCGGCCGCGACGGGTGGCCCGTCGACGTGCGCTCCGCGCTGGACGCCGTCGCGGGCCTCGTGAACCCCGCCCTGCGGCTCAACGGTGAGATCCGGGGCCGTGAACTGGCCGAACAGCAGGTCCGGCAATTGAATACCGAACTCGAACGGCGCGTGCAGGCGCGCACGCAGGACCTCGCCCGCGCCAACGCCGACCTCAGCGCCCTGTACGGCCTCGCGCAGGAACTCGCGGGCGCCGCGAGCCTCCCGGAAGTCCTGTCGCGCGGCCTGAGCATCCTCGCGCAGCTGGCGGGCGCCACCGTCTGCTCGCTGTGGCGCCTGCACCACACCGAACTCTCCTGCCTGGGCGCGTACACCCCGGACCGCGAGGAGCGCACGCACGCGCAGCAGCAGCAGTCCGCCGCGCTCACCCGCCTGCTGCGGCAGTCCGTGGCGTGCACGTCCGTGCAGAGCGTCCTGACGCGCACCGCGTCCCTGCCGGACGGACGGCAGGTGCTGCTCATCCCGGTCGCGTGCGGCGCGGCGGGCGTGCACGCCCTGCACCTCGAACTGCCCGGCGAGATCCCCGACGACCTGAGCCTGCTGGACGCGGCCGCCCGGTCCTTCGGGCTGGCGTTCGAACGGCAGACGCAGACCCTGATGCTCGAACACGTCGCGCTGAGCGACGAACTGACGGGCCTGCCCAACCGCCGCGCGCTCCTCACGGACCTCGCCGCGGAACTGTCGTACAGCCAGCGGCACCGCACTTCCCTCACGCTCAGCCTCTTCGAACTCCCGAACATCCGGGACGTGAACAGCACGGCGGGCTTCGCGGCCGGGAACGACCTGATCCGCGCGCTGGCCGACGAACTGCGCCGCACGCTGCGCCTCGAGGACCGCATGTACCGCCTGAGCGGCGCGGTCGTCGCGAGCCTCGTGCGGTCCGTGGACCTGCACGAACGCCACGCCCTCAGCGCCCGCCTGAATGCCCTGGCCGCCACCTTTCCTGCCGGAACGGACGGCGGCACGCTGCGCGTCAGTCACGCCAGTTCCCCCGACGAGACGTCCGAACTGTCCGACCTGCTGCACCTCGCGCTCGCGCGACTGGAAGAGCAGCCCGAGCCGCCCCCCGGCCCCGCATGACCCAGGAGAACCACGGCACAGCGGCAGGCGTGGTTCACGACCACCCTCACGCACCGGACGCGGCGCAGCTCGAACGGCTGGCCGCGCGCGCCCGCGAGGCCTTCACGCGGGACGACGACGCGGCCCTCCACGACGTCGCGCACGCGTACCTGTCGCTCGCCACGCGCCAGTACGACGACGCCGCCACCGCCGAGGCCCTCTCGTACCTCATCACGGCCGAACAGCGGCAGGGCCAGTACCTGCAGGTCATGGAGCACCTGCGGCAGGAGACCGAGGTGCGCGCCCGCCTGGGCGACTGGGTGGGGCAGGTCGAGTGCCTCAGCAACCTCGGCATGCTGTACTCCACCCTCGGCGACCACGCCGAGGCGCTCACCACCCTCTTCCAGTGCCAGCAGCTGTCTCTGCAGTACGCCGAGGTGCCCGCCGAGTACCACGCCGCGTGCCTCGTGAACATCGGGCACACGTACCTCGCGCTGCAGCAGTACGCGCAGGCCCTCGAGTACCTGCTGCCCGGCCTGGACGCCGCGAGCGCCGCGCAGGACCTCGGCACGCAGCTCGCGGCGCTCAGCGAACTGGGCCTCGTGTACAAGGCGCAGGGCCAGCACCCGCTCGCCATCGAGACGCTCACGCGCGGCCTGGACCTCGCCCGCACGCACGACGCGCAGGAACAGATCGACCTGACCGACAACCTCGGACAGGTGTACAGCGAACTCGGCGACCTGAACCGCGCCCGCGACCTGTTCCTGCGTTCGCTGCAGCAGGCCGAGGAGCACGGCGACCTGCAGGGCCGCGTGAACGCGCAGCTCAGCCTGGGCCGCCTGAACTTCACGCTGGGCGACCTGGGCGAGGCCGAACGCCTGCTGCTCGCCGCGCGCGACACGGCCCTGCAGCACAACCTGCACCAGTCGGCCCTCGACGTGTACCACGCGCTCGCGCAGGGCTTCGAGACGCACGGGCAACTCGCGGCCGCGTACCCGCACCTGCGCGCGTACCAGGACCTGTCCCGGCAGCTGTTCAACGACAACAGCGAGCGCCGCATCCAGACGCTCACCGCGCGATTCGAGGCGGAACGTGCGCGGCAGGAGGCGGAAATGTACCGCCAGATCGGCGAGGTGTCCCAGACGGCCCGCCTGCGCGCCGAGGAGACCGTCCGGCAACGCACCACCGAACTGGAGGCCGCTCAGGTCGAGATCGTCACGCGGCTCGGCATGGCCGCCGAGTACCGCGACGACGAGACGGGCCAGCACACGCGCCGCGTCGGTGAACTGTCCGGCCACCTCGCGCAGGCGCTCGGCCTGCCGCACGAGACCGTCGACCTGATCCGCTGGGCGGCCCGCCTGCACGACATCGGCAAGATCGGCATTCCGGACAGCGTGCTCCTCAAGAACGGGCACTACACCCCGGAAGAATTCGCGCGCATGAAGGCCCACACCGTCATCGGCGCGAAGGTGCTGGAGGGCAGCACCTCCCCGCTGCTCCGGATGGCCGAGGAGATCGCGCGCACGCACCACGAACGCTGGGACGGACGCGGCTACCCGGCGGGCCTGAGCGGCGAGGACATCCCCATCTCCGGGCGGATCGTGGCGGTCGCGGACGTGTTCGACGCGCTCACCACCGCCCGCCTGTACAAGCCCGCCTGGACGGTGGACGCCGCCCTGACCGAGATGCGGCAGCTGGCGGGCCAGCAGTTCGACCCGGTGGTCGTCGACTGCCTGACCGTCCTGATCGAGTCGAACATCAGCGCGGTCGGAGACCTCATGCACGCCCGCCCGGCCCCGCCCAGGGTCCCGCAGCCGCGTCACCCGCAGCCGCCCGGAGCGCCGGACGCTGCCCCGCCGGAGGGCACGAACGCCCTCGCGGAACTGCTGGACCGCATCTGGGCCACCCGGCAGACGCAGCCGCAGGAGGCCGAGGCCCTCGCCCGCGAGGCGCTGCGGCAGGCGCAGGCCGGAGACGACCAGTACCTGCTGGGGCGCGCGCACTACGCGGTCGGGACCTTCAAGTTCATGTCCTCGGACTTCGAGGAGGCGCTCAGTCACCTCGTGACGGGCCTGGACCTCGCCGTGTCGCTCGGGCACCTCGCGCTGCAGGCGGACTGTGCGAACTACATCGCGGGCGTGTACAACTCGCTCGCGGATTACGACAAGGCCACCGAGCACCTCTCGGTGGTGCTGCGGATCGCGCGGGAAGAGAAGGACCGGCTCCGCGAGGCGCACTGCCTGCACAACCTCGGCTTCGTGAATATCGCGAGCCGCGATCTGGACGCAGCCCAGACATACCTCAGCCAGAGCCTCGCCACGTACCGCGAGATCGGCGATCATGTGGGCGAGATCACGGCCATGAGCACCTTCGCGAGCCTCGCCTTCGAGCAGGGCGACTACGAACTCGCCGTGCAGCTCGCCCTGCAGACCATCCGCGAGGCGGGAGAGTACGAGCAGCCGTACCTGGAGTCGCTCGCGCAGTCCACGGCAGGCAAGGCCTACGCCCGCCTCGACCGGTACGACCTCGCGGAGAGCCTGCAGCAGGCGTCGCTCGCGTACTCCGTGGCGTCCGGGTACAAGCAGTCGCAGGCGTGGAGTCTGTACGAGCTGGGGCAGGTGTACCAGCAGCGCGGCGAGGCGGACCGCGCCACCGGCATGTACGAGGAGGCCCTCACGCTGGCGGTGGAGCTGAGTGTCAAGGAACTGGAGATGAAGGTGTACCGCAGCCTGTCGGAACTGAGTGCCGCCGCGAACGACCCGGCCCGCGCGCTGGAGTACTACCAGAAGCACCACGCGGTGGAGCTGGAGATCTTCAATCAGGAGGCGTCCCTGAAGACGCGGGCGCTGATGGTGCAGCTGGAGGTGGAGCGCGCGAAGTCCGAAGCGCAGATCTACAAGCTGCGCAGCATCGAACTCGCGAACGCGAACGAGGCGCTGGAACGCGTGAACGCCGAGAAGAGCGGCCTGGTGAACATGCTGGAGGACCAGTCGCGGCTGTTGCGGCGGCAGCTGTCGGAGGACGGACTGACGGGACTGTACAACCGCAAGCACATCGAGGGCCTGCTGCAGCACGAGTTCTGGCAGCAGAAGTCCTCGGCGCAGCTGCTGTGCATCGCGATGGTGGACATCGATCACTTCAAGCAGATCAACGACCGGTTCTCGCACCTGGTGGGCGATCAGGTGCTGCGGGTGGTGGCGCAGCTGTTCACGCAGACGTGCCGTCCGAGCGACTCCATCGGCCGGTACGGCGGGGAGGAGTTCCTGTTCGTGTTTCCCGGTACGACGCTGGAGCAGGGGCGCGCGGTGTGCGAGCGCGTGCAGAACGCCGTGCGGCAGTACCCGTGGGAGCAGGTGCATCCGGGTCTGAGCGTGACGCTGTCGATCGGGGTGGTGGCGGACCTGAACGTCCCGAACCACGAGCGGCTCATCTCGCGCGCCGACACCAAGCTGTACGAGGCGAAGAACAGCGGCCGCGACCGCATCTGCCTGTAGGGTTCCGACCGGTCGCGGCCCCGGCAGGGAGAAGGAAGGGCGACGACCGTCCTGCCGTCGCCCGGCCTGACGGCAGGAAATGGAAGCAATTCCACCTTTCCCCTGCCGGTGGCTGTGAATGCCGTGCTGGACAGCCTCGCCGCCCCCCCCAACCGGGGGGAGGTACCCCCCCCGGCGGGACGCCGGAAAGTCACACAGCAGTCACACCCCCCACTCAGGATGGAGGCAGGAAAAGAGGGTGGCCGGACTGTCGCGGCACGAGCAGGGAGCGCCCCCACCACCTGAACAGGGAGGAACGACCAATGCGCAGCTTCAGACTCATCCACACCGCCGGTCCACTCCTGCTCCTCACGGCAGCGCTCGCCTCCTGCGGCAGCCAGACCGGCACGCAGGCACAGACGCCCACCCAGACCGCCAGCACCGACACCACCGGCCCGCAGATCGTGACCGTCCGGGTCCGCGCCGGGACCACCGAGGCCGACGTGCAGGCCCGCTACCCGCAGGGCCGCGTCCTCGACCTGCACGCCAGCGAAGGCTACGCGCAGGTGTGGGTCCCCACCCTCGCCGCCGCCACGCCCGCCAGCGCCGGCACGCTCAGCCTGAACGCGCAGGCCGTGACCGCCACCACCACCGAACCCGACCTCACCCTCGCCTCCAGCGTCACCGCGCCCGACGAGGCCGGCGCGCAGGGCAACGGCGCCTGGGCAGGCGGTAACGGTGCCTGGGCGGGCGGGTACAGCGCCATCACCGGCACCACCACCACCGCCACCACCTTCAGCGAGAACCTCGCCGCCTGGACGCTTCTCGACGTGACCGGCGCACAGAAACTCAGCCCCACCCTCGGCAAAGGCATCCGCGTCGCCGTGCTCGACACCGGCGTCGACATCAACCACCCCGGCCTCGCCGGACGCCTCGACGTCGCCTCCGGCTGGGACTACGTCGGCGGTGACGCCACCCCCCAGGAAGAGAACACCGCCACCAGCGGTTACAGCAAATCCTACGGGCACGGCACCGCCGTCTCCGGCATCATCCTGCAGGTCGCCCCGAACGCCACCATCGTCCCGTACCGCGTCCTGAACCCCAACGGCGCCGGGAAACTCTCCAACATCATCATGGCCATCAACGACGCCGTGAAGTACGGCTCCAAAGTCATCAACCTGTCCCTCGGCGCCACCTACGCCTCTCCCGCCCTCAGCACCGCCATCAGCAGCGCCATCCGGAGCGGCGTCATGGTCGTCGCCAGCAGCGGCAACTCCGGCGACGACAAGGTCACGTACCCCGCCCGGTACAGCACCGACATGCAGGCCACGCTCGGCGGCGGCCTCGTCAGCGTCGGCAGCGAGAACGTCACGCAGAAGAAGAGCAGCTTCTCCTGCTACGGCACCCTGGACTTCCTGATGCCCGGCGAGAGCATCGTCACCACGTTCCCCGGCGCGCAGCGCGCCGCCGCCACCGGCACGTCCTTCGCCGCCCCCATGGTCAGCGGCGCCGTCGCCCTCGCCATGAGCAACGGCCGCACCGACGTCATCGCGCTGTACAGGAGCATGAAACTCAGCGGCATCGCCCCCACCGACACCGCCTACACCGGCCTGCTCGGCAACGGCACCCTCAACATCGGCAAGCTCATGGGAACCAAGTGAAGCAGCGCCCCCCCACCCCCCGCACGCCCACCCGCCCCGCCCCACGCGCGCAGCACGCCGGGAGTCGCGGCGTGTGGAAGGAACGCCGCCTCGGCGCCCTCCCCGCCTGACCGAACCCCACGCGCACGCAGGGCCGCCCACCGAAAGGAGCGGCCCTGCTTCCGTGTCACGCGCCCGCAACGGTCAACCCGGCCTGAAGTGTTCATCACCTGCCAGGGCCGGGGCAGAGGCAGACTGACGTATGACCCAGGACGGCCCGGCTGCCGTTCCGGGCTTCCGCTTCCTGGGCCGCACGGACGCGGGACGCACCCGGTCCCGCCTGCCCACACAGGGCGCTCCACCCCTCCACTCTCGCCGCGCCCCCGACTGTTCCTCTCTCGCTCTGCTCGGTGAAGCTGAAGCTTCACAAGGAGACCCACATGCCCACCGACGACGACCGCGCCGCACCGCAGGACCACGACACCCGCCCCGCCGTGGACCCGCGCCGCACGCCCGACGACAACCGCTTCGGCTACGGCAGCGACGATTACGGGGTGGGGGAAGGCAACGACAACGCCGTGACCGGCGAAGAAGAACCGGAGACGCCGGAAGCGGAGCCGAGCTGAACATTTGGAACCACCTTCCCGGCGGGAGGGCAATCTTCAAAAGAGACTGCCCGCAGATCTACGGGCAGTCTGTCAACTCCTGAGCTGTTTCGCCGTTCAGACTTCGAGCGCCAGCTTGTCCAGATCGTTAATCAGTGGTGTTCCGGCGGGGTATTCGCCGTTGAAGCAGGCGAGGCACAGGCCGGGGCCGTTCACGGCGTCGCGCAGGCCCTGTTCCGAGATGAAGCTCAGGGTGTCCGCGCCGATCAGTTCGCGGATCTCCTCGATGCTGTGCGTGCTCGCCACGAGTTCCTTGCGGGCGGCGGTGTCGATGCCGTAGAAGCACGGGTGCTTGATGGGTGGGCTGCACACGCGGAAGTGCACTTCGGTGGCGCCCGCCTCGCGCAGGAGGTTCACGATCTGGCGGCTGGTGGTGCCGCGCACGATGCTGTCGTCCACGAGGATGACGCGTTTCCCGGCGACGGCGGCGGTGGGGGAGAGCTTCATCTTGACTTTCAGTTCGCGGGCTTCCTGGGTGGGCGCGATGAACGTGCGGCCCGCGTAGGGGTTCTTGTACAGGCCGTAGTCGAAGGGGATGCCGCTCTCGCGGGCGTAGCCGATGGCGGCGACCATGCCGGAGTCGGGGACGGGCACGACGATGTCCGCCTCGACCGGCTGTTCGCGCGCGAGCTGGGCGCCCATGCGCAGCCGCGCGGCGTGGCTGTCGACGCCGTCGAGGACGCTGTCGACGCGGGCGAAGTAGATCCATTCGAAGGCGCAGGGGGTGGGGGCGGCGGGGTGCACCATGAGGCTGTGCAGGCCGTCGCGGTCGATCCAGACGAGTTCGCCGGGCGCCACGTCGCGGATCAGGCGGGCGCCCACCGCGAACAGGGCGCACGGTTCGGACGCCAGCACGTACGCGCCGCTGTTGCCGTTCTCGCTGTCCCGCTGGCCGATCACGAGGGGGCGGACGCCGTTCGGGTCGCGGAACCCGATGAGTTGCGTGCGGCTCATGAGGACGCAGGCGTACCCGCCCTTGAGTTGCTGCATGGCGGCGGCGGTGGCTTCCACGAGGTCCATGTGGCTTTCGCGCGCGATGAGGTTCAGCATGACTTCGCTGTCGTTGGTGGTGGCGAACAGGGCGCCTTCCATCAGCATGGCGTTGCGGACCTCGCGGGCGTTGACGAAGTTGCCGTTGTGCGCGAGGCCCAGGATGCCCTTGTTGGTGCGGGTGGTGAGCGGCTGGGCGTTGAAGCGCAGGTTGCTGCCGGTGGTGCTGTACCGGACGTGACCGATGCTGACGCGGGCGTTCGCGAGGCGGAGGCTGTCGAGGCGGCGTTCGTCGAACACCTGCGTGACGAGGCCCAGGTCCTTCTCGACGTGGAATTTCTCGCCGTCGCTGACGCAGATGCCCGCCGCTTCCTGGCCCCGGTGCTGCATGGCGAAGATGCCGAGGTACGTCATCCAGGCGAGGTCGGCGGGCTGCGGGGAGTACATGCCGAACACGCCGCACTCCTCGCGGGGCTTGTCGAGGTCCGGGTCCTGCAGGGCGTCGTGCTGGTGCCCCTGGAGTTCGAGGAGGTCGTCTGCGGGCAGGGTCATCCCAGGATCTCCGTGAGGGTTCCGGTGTGGGCGTCGCGCAGTTCGCTGAGGGTCACGCTCAACTCTATGCCCTGACGCGGGATGAGAATGGCGACCCTCTCACGCCCGGTCTCGGCGTCCTCGCTGCGGCCCAGGCGCGTGAACGGCACGTTCAGGTTCGTCAGGGTGGTTTCGGCGTCGCGTTCGCGCCCGTCGGGGACGGCGACGACGATGCGGCTGTGCGCCTCGCCGAACAGGGCCGCGTCGGGCCGGGCGGCCGTGTCGAGCTGCACGGTGACGTTCACGCCGCCCCCGAGCGCCATCTCGGCCAGCGTGACGGCGAGGCCGCCCTCGGCGCAGTCGTGCGCGGTGGTGGTCAGCCCGCCCCGGATCAGGGCGAGCGTGCCGTCGATGACGCGCTGCGCGAGGCCCAGGTCGAGCGGCGGGACGTGCCCGGCCTCCAGGCCGTGAATGCTCTCCAGGTACTGCGACGCGCCGATGCCTTCGCTGACGGCGTCGTCACCCGGCTCGCCCAGCAGGTACAGGGTGTGCGTGCCGCCCGGCAGGGACTGCGTGGCGCGCAGCGTGATGTCGGGCAGCACGCCCACCATGCCGATGGTGGGCGTGGGGTGAATGGCGACCGTTCGGCCTTCTTCGACGTACTGGTTGTACAGGCTGACGTTGCCGCCCGTGACGGGCGTGTTCAGCGCGCGGCACGCGTCCGCGATGCCCTGCACGCCCCGCACCATCTGGTAGTACACCTCCGGCCGGTGCGGGTTCCCGTAATTGAGGTTGTCGGTGATGGCGAGCGGCGTGGCCCCCACGCACGCGAGGTTCCGGGCGGCTTCCGCCACGGCCGCCGCCGCGCCCACGTACGGGTCCAGCTGCACGAAGCGCGGGTTGCAGTCGCTCGTGGCGGCCACGCCCATCCCGCTGCCCTTCACGCGCAGCACCGCCGCGTCCGCCGCGCCCGGCAGGACCACGGTGTTCGTCATGACCTGATGATCGTACCGCTCATAGATCGGCCGCTTCGACGCGATGGTCGGGTGCGCCAGCAGCGTCTTCAGCACGCCGCCCAGGTCCGCCGGGACCGGCACGCCACTCAGGTCACGTTCGCGCGCCGCAACGATCTCGGCGCTCTCCACGCCCTCCCGCGTGTACTTGGGCGCCTCGTTCAGCAGGTCGACCGGCAGGTCGCACACCACCTCGCCGCGCCACGTCAGGCGGTAATTGCGGTGGTCCTCCACCTGCCCGATGTTCACCACGTCCAGCTCCCACTTCGCCAGCAGGTCCAGCAGTTCCTGCTCACGGCCCGGGACGGGCACCAGAATCATGCGCTCCTGCGACTCCGAGAGGCACAACTCCATCGGCACCATGCCTTCCTCACGGGTCGGCACGTCGTCCAGACGCATCGTGATGCCCAGCCCCGCCCGGTACGCCATCTCGCACGTGCTGCTCACCAGGCCCGCCGCGCCCATGTCCTGCACGCCCGCCACGACGCCCGACTCGATCGCCTCCAGCGTCGCCTCCAGCAGCAGCTTCTCCATGAACGGATCGCCCACCTGCACGGCCGGACGGTCCGCCTGCGACGCGTCCGACAGGTCCGCCGACGCGAACACCGCGCCGCCCAGCCCGTCCCGGCCCGTCTTCGACCCCACGTAGATGATCACGTTCCCGACCTCACCCATCGTGCCCTTCGCGAGGTCCTCGTGCCGCAACAGCCCCAGCGCCATCACGTTCACGAGCGGGTTCTCCTGATAACTCGGGTGGAACGTCACCTCACCGCCCACCGTCGGCACGCCGATCGCGTTCCCGTAATGACTGATGCCCTCCACCACGCCGTTCAGCAGGAACCGCGTGCGGGGACTGTCCGGATCACCGAACCGCAGGCTGTCCAGCACCGCGAACGGCCGCGCGCCCATCGCGAAAATGTCACGCAGGATGCCGCCCACGCCCGTCGCCGCGCCCTGGAACGGCTCCACCGCCGACGGGTGATTGTGGCTCTCCATCTTGAACGCCACGCCCCACCCCTCCCCGATATCCACCACGCCCGCATTCTCACCGGGACCCTGAAGCACCTGCGGCCCCGTGGTCGGAAACGCACTGAACAGCGGCCGCGAGTTCTTGTACCCGCAGTGCTCGCTCCACATAGCCCCCACGATGGCGGCCTCCAACGCGTTCGGTTCGCGCCCGATCCGCGAGACCAGCAGATCGTACTCGTCAGTCGAAAGGCCAAAAGTGCCCGCACGGTCGCGGAGGGATTGAGTGTGTGTCATGGATTCTCCTGAAAAGGTGTGGGCGGCCAGACGGACGCGCCCGGAACGCGCTTGAGCAGAACGAAGGATTCCAGACTGTTCGACAGCGTCTGGATTTCGCAGTGCCCGGCGCGGGAACGCACGAGCGAACTGGTTGCCTGCCCCGACTCGACTGCGCGGTTCAGGCGTTCACTGCGCTCCATCTGCCCGCTCAGGTGTCCGGCAGGCAGGGGAGGGAGGTTCGGGCCGCACCATGCGGGCACGAGTGCGGCGGCCACCGCGACGCCCCGGCTTCCCAGGGGGACGGAGACGTTCGAGACGAGGATGCCGGGCGTGGACGGGTCATACTGAATGCGGACGGTTCCGGCCGTCACGTACCGGTCGGCCGCGACGTGCCGGACGGGCAGCGCGAGCGACTGCACGGCCGTGTGAAACGCGGCGGGCGCGGCCTGAACGGTACTCAGGCCAGCCAGCACGCACCACGTCACAGTCCGCACGTTGCTGCGCTCAGGCCTTCTTGCCGAGCTGGACCTGCCCGCGGTGATACGCGATGTGGGCGAGGTGCGCGCCCAGGGCGGGCAGGCGGGGGCGCTGCCCGCCGGGCAGGGCGGCGGAGAACACCGTGCCGGAAAGGCCCTCGTCCCCGGCGTCCCGGAGGGTGCGGACGACGGTGTCGGTCACGCGGTCCAGTTCCGCGAGGATGGCGGCCTTGTCGGCCGTGACCTGCACGGGCGCGGGCTGCTGCGTGAGGGTCTGCACGGCGGGCGTGTTCTCCCAGCCGAGGTGCTGGTAGTTGGGGGTGCGGTCGTCGAGGACCACGAGCCGCAGCCATTCCGAGACGTGCAGCGCGTGCCACGCGGCGGCGTGCCCGGTGCGGGCGGTGCCGAACGCGTCGTCCGGCACGCCGTCCAGCGACGCGCGGAAGGACGTGAGTTCGGCGGCGTAACTGTCGGCCAGGAAGGCGCTGAGGGTCGTCACGCGCGCACTCCGGCGCGCAGGCTCTCGAAGAGGCCGCGGCCGTCCTCGCTGCCGAGCAGGGCCTCCACGGCGCGTTCCGGGTGCGGCATCATGCCGAGCACGTTGCCGCGCTCGCTGATGATCCCGGCGATGTCGTTCAGGGACCCGTTGGGGTTGTCCACGTACCGGAACACGACCTGCCCGTTCGCTTCGAGCTGCGAGATGGTGTCCGGGTCGGCGTAGTAGTTGCCTTCGCCGTGCGCGATGGGCACCTCGATCACCTGACCCTGCCGGTACGCGCCCGTGAAGGCGGTGCCCGCGTGCTCCACGCGCAGGTGCACGGGGCGGCACATGAAGTGCACCTCGCGGTTGCGGGAGAGCGCGCCGGGCAGCAGGCCGGACTCCGTGAGGACCTGGAAGCCGTTGCACACGCCGAGCACGTACCCGCCGCGCGCCGCGTGCGCCTTCACGGCCTGCATGATGGGGCTGCGTGCCGCGACCGCGCCGGACCGCAGGTGATCGCCGTAACTGAAGCCGCCCGGCAGGAACACCAGGTCCGTCCCTTCGGGCAGGCCGTCCTGCGCGTGCCACACGAAGCTGGCGTCCGGGTCGAGGGTGAGGCGCGCGGCGTGCAGGGCGTCCGCGTCGCAGTTGCTGCCGGGGAACTGAATCACTGAAACTTTCACAATCTCTCCAGGACGGCCACGGTGCGCTCGCCGCCCGCCGTGCCGGTGTTCAGCGTTCCTGCGGGTTCGAACATCAGCATCCAGACCTCTTCGCTCTCGGCGGCGGGTTTGTGTTCGGTGCCGCGCGGCACGATCAGCAGCTCACCTTCGTTCACCATCCGGTCCTCGGTGGTGCCGTCACGGCCGCGCAGGCCCATCCGCAGCGTGCCCTTGATCACCAGGAACAGTTCGTCGGCGTCGTCGTGGGCGTGCCACACGAACTCGCCGCCGATGCGCGCGAGGCGCACCTCCTGCCCGTTCAGTTCACCCACGATCTTCGGTGACCACTGCTCGGTGAACGCCCCGAACTTCCGGGCCAGGTTGACCACTTCGGGCATGCTCATGCGCCTTCCAGCTCCCAGCGCACGTCCTCCATCACGGGGTTGCTGAGGACCGTGGTGGCGACGTCCTGCACGCGGGCCTCCACGTCGCTGCGTTCGCCCTCCATGTGCAGTTCGATGTACTTGCCGACGCGCACGCCGCTGGCCTGCTGGCCCAGGTGGGACAGGGCGCGCTCCACGGTGCGGCCCTGAGGGTCGAGGATGCTGGGTTTGAGGGTCACGTAGATCTTGGCTTTGAAGGTGGACATGAACGCTCCAGAAGGGGGGAATGGGCGGGGTGCGGGGGGCCGTGCGCGGGGCGGGTCGTCAGGCGGTGATGCGGCGCAGCATCTCGCTGTACGCGTCCTCGACGCCGCCCAGGTCGCGCCGGAAGCGGTCCTTGTCGAGCTTCTCGTTCGTCTCGGCGTCCCAGAAGCGGCAGGTGTCGGGGCTGATCTCGTCCGCCAGCACGACCTCGCCGGACGCGAGCGTGCCGAACTCCAGCTTGAAGTCGATCAGGCGAATGCCGCGCGCCGCGAAGAACGGCGTCAGGAACGCCTGCACCTTCAGGGCCAGCTCACGGATGCGCGCGAGCTGCTCTTCGGTCGCCCAGCCGAGGCTGAGGGCCGTGTCGGTGTTGATGAGCGGATCGCCCAGCGCGTCGCTCTTGTAGCAGTACTCCACCACGGGCCGCGCGAGGACCGTGCCCTCCTCGATGCCCAGGCGCTTGCTGAAGCTGCCCGCCGCGACGTTCCGCACGATCACTTCGACCGGCACGATCGTCACGGCCTTCACGAGCTGCTCGTTGCCGGACAGCTGCCGGACGAAGTGCGTGGGGATGCCGGCCGCCTCCAGCTGCGGGTACAGGTGCGCGGTGATGGCGTTGTTGATGGCGCCCTTCCCGCTGATCTGGGCTTTCTTGACGCCGTTGAAGGCGGTGGCGTCGTCCTTGTACTCCACCACGTACTGCAGGGCGTCGGGGGTGGCGTACACGCGCTTCGCTTTGCCTTCGTAGCGCAGTTCGCCGCGCAGGGCGGACACGTCGTTCTGGGAATCGTTCATACTTTAACCTCTAAGCACCTGAGCCTGAAAGTAGAAAAAGCGCCACCCCTCGAAACCAGGGAAGACGCTTTGATCGCACCACGGGAAACACGATTCATTCTGGAACTGCCATACCGGAAAGCCTCACTCGCCTGCACGCAGCAGAGCGGAAACGCCGAACACGGCGCGAGGAAGGGCGGAAGGAAAGCTGGACGGTCCAGGCCCGAACACACACGTGTCAGGCCGATGTACGCTCCAGCTTATCACCAGCACCACGGGACATTGAGGGCCGAGGTCTAGCACACCCCCACCCCGCCCTCACAGCGGCTGCGTCACCCCCGACCCGCTGGCCCGCATGATGCCCGGCAGGTCCCCCGCTGCCAGCTCACCCGCGCTCAGCGGCACGCTCCGCATGGACGCCAGCCGCAACCCGCGCGCCTGACACACCACCGTCACCGCCTCCCACACGGCCTCCAGCTCCGACAACGGCACGCTCCCCCCATCCTCACGCACCACCAGGCCCACCGTCATCCACGCCGCAGGAACGTCCGTCATGCCCTCATCTTGCGTCCGCCAGATGAAGCTCCCGTTCAGACGCGCCGGACACGGCCGGGCCACGAGACACGCCTCCCCGCCGGGTGCGTCACGAAACGACCGACCGACCGGAATCCGTGTGAAAGACTGCCCGTATGCCGCGCAGCCTGACGCCCCCCTTCTTCGCCGCCCTCGAAGACTCACGCCGCATCCTGATCGCAGGCATGGGCGGCGGCTTCGACGTGTTCTGCGGGCTGCCGCTGTACTTCGCGCTGCGGGCCGAGGGTCGGGACGTCACGCTCGCCAACCTGTCCTTCAGCACCTTCTCGCCACTGACGCCGCGCCCACTGGCACCCGCCCTGATCGAGGTCACGCCCCGCACGCCCGTCCGGCCAGGCGAGTACTTCCCCGAAGCGTACCTGTCCCGCTGGCTCGCCATGCAGGGCGAACCCTCCAGCGTGTACGCCACCGAAAAGACCGGCGTGCAACCGGCACTCGCCGCCTACCGCGCCCTGACCGATCACCTGCACATCGACACCGTCATCCTGATCGACGGCGGCACCGACGCCCTCATGCGCGGCGACGAGCCCGACCTGGGCACCCCCCACGAGGACGCGGTCAGCCTGTGCGCCGTGAACGAACTGACCGGCCTGCGGCGCTTCATGGTCAGCCTGGGCTTCGGCATCGACAGCTTCCACGGCGTCAGCCACTGGAACGTGCTGGAAGCCACCGCCGAACTGGCACGCGCCGGAGCGTACCTGGGATCGTTCAGCCTGACGCCCGAACTGCCGCCCGTGCAGCAGTACCGCGACGCCTGCGAAGCCGTGTTCGGGCAGATGCCGCGCCACACCAGCATCGTGAACAGCAGCATCCTGAGCGCCATCCACGGCCAGTACGGCGACCACCACGCCAGCGAACGCACGCACGGCTCGCCGCTGTGGATCAACCCGCTCATGGCGCAGTACTGGTGCTACGAACTGACGGCCGTGGCCCGCCGCCTCCAGTACCGCGAAGCGCTGATGGACACCGTCACCATGACCGACGTGGACCGCGTGATCGGCGCGCACCGCGCATCGGTCGCGGTCCGGCCCCGCCACACCCTGCCGATCTAAAGATGGGCGGGAAGCTCTTCGCCTCCCGCCCACGTCCCGTACGGACTGCTCTCAGATGTCTTCGCTGCCCGAGTCCATGCGGACGATCTGCGGCTGGAACTGGCCGAGCACCTCGACGAGGTCTGACTGTGCGGCCAGCACGTCCTGCACGCGCTTGTACGCCTGTGGGGCCTCGTCGATGCCGCCGCCCAGCAGGGTCACGCCGCGCTGTGCGAGGTACGCCTTCCATTCGGCGCGCGGGATGGTCTTCTCGGCGGCCTTGCGGCCCAGCTGGCGGCCCGCGCCGTGCGACGCGCTGTGCAGGGCGTCCGGCACGCCCCGGCCGCGCACGAGGTACGCGGGGTCGGCCATGCTGCCGGGAATGAGGCCCAGCTGGCCTTCGGCGGCGGGCGTGGCGCCCTTGCGGTGCACGATGAGTTCCTGCCCGTCCACGACCTGCTTCCAGGCGAGGTTGTGGCTGTTGCTGACCGTGAGGGTGGGCGTCTCGCCGAGCGCGCGGGCGACGCGCGCGTGAATCTGCTCGTGGTTCGCCAGGGCGTACTGTCCGGCGAGCGTCATGGCGGTCCAGTAGTCCTGCCCTTCCTGCTGGCGGGTGTCGAGCCACGCGAGTTTGCGGGCGGCCGGGTCGAGGTGCGGGTGGAGGTGCTCGGCGAGGCGCGTGAAGTGCCCGGCGACCTGCGCGCCGAAGCCGCGCGAGCCGCTGTGCGTCAGGAACGCGAGGTACTCGCCTGCGGGGAGGTCCAGGCCGCCGTGCGTGAGGGTGAACGTCCCGAATTCCGCGAAGTGGTTGCCGCTGCCGGACGTGCCGAGCTGCGTGACGGCCTTGTCGAACAGGTGACGCAGGAGCGGCTGGGCGTTCCAGGCGGGGTCGTCGAGGACGTCGTGGTGGAGCCGGTCGCGTTTCTCCCAGCCGACGCCCGCGCCGAAGCGCGTGTGGCGGTGCAGGAGTTCCGTGCCGCTGCGCGCGTCGAGGCTTGCGGCGGGCAGCGCGTACACGCTCAGGCGCATGCTGCATCCGATGTCCACGCCCACCCCGTACGGGATGACGGCGTGCTGGGTGGCGAGCACCCCGCCGATGGGCAGGCCGTACCCGAGGTGCGCGTCGGGCATGAGCGCCCCGGCGCGGCTGATGGGGAGGCGCATGGCGGTGTTCATCTGCGCGAACGCGCCGTCGTCGATCAGGTGGGCGCCCCATACGCGGTACGGGAGGGGCTGGGCGCGCAGGGCGTCGTGCGCGTGCAGGGCGTCCTGCTCGGCCCGTGCCTGCAGGCTGGCGGCGAGCGTGGCGTACACGCCGGTCAGGTGCTGCGCGGGGCTGGCGTGCACGGCGCGCAGTTCGTTCAGGATGTCGTCGCGCGCCGCGCCCGCGTCCTCGCGCACGCTGGCGGCCGCGAGGGCCAGGCCGATGTCGGCGCCCGTGAATCCGAGTTTGGTGATGTGCTTCCCGTTCATGGTGGTCCCGCTCCTCCGTCCGCTGCTCGTGCGTCACGGCAGGCAGACCCGTCCAGTGTGACGCGCGGCGCGGGCGGGCGCATGCGCGTCCTGACGGGGGAGGGGTAGGCCGTGTGGCGCATCCCCGCACCCTGTCGGGCGAGGGGATGCGATTCAGGCGAGGGCGGCGGCGTCTTCCAGGGCCGCGTAGCGTCCGCCCTGCCTGCGCAGCACGTCCGGGTGGCCTTCCTCGACGACCACGCCGCCCTCCAGCACCACCACGCGGTCCGCGCTGCGCGCGAGCGACAGGCGGTGCGTCACGATGAGCGCCGTCCGGCCGCGCATGAGGCGTTCGAGGGCCTCCACGATGCTCGCCTCGGATTCCGCGTCGACGGCGCTCGTCGGTTCGTCCAGCAGCAGCACGGCCGGGCGGGCCAGCAGCACGCGCGCGATCGCGAGGCGCTGCCGCTGCCCGCCCGACAGTTTCACGCCGCGCTCGCCGACCATCGTCTCCAGGCCCTGCGGGAGGGCCTGCACGAATTCCAGGGCGCTCGCCACGCGCAGCGCGTCCGTCACCTCCTGCGGCGTCGCGTCGGGTCGGGCGTAGCGGACGTTCTCCAGCACCGTGTCGTGGAACAGGAAGGTGTCCTGCTGCATGACGGTCGCCGCGCGCCGCAGGCTCGGCAGGGTCAGGGTGCGCACGTCGTGCCCGTCGAGCAGCACCCGGCCCGACTGCGGGTCGTACGTGCGCGTCAGCAGGCCGATCAAGGTGCTCTTGCCCGCCCCGGACCGTCCGAGGACCGCGACGCGCTCGCCCGCCCGGACGCGCAGGTTCAGGCCCCGCAGGACCGGCTGGGCCGCGTCGTACCCGAACGTGACGTTCTCGAACAGCAGGTCGCCGCGCGCCGGGGCGGGCAGCGGCAGCGCGTCCGGCGCCTGCACCACGCTCACGGGCGCGTCCAGCACCTGAAAGATGCGCCGCCCGCTCGCCTCGGCACGCTGCAGCAGGTCGTTGATGTTCACGAGGTCGTCGATCGGGCCGTAGAAGTACCGCCCGTACCCCCGGTACGCGAGCAGCCCGCCGAGCGTGAACTGCCCCGCCACGATCAGGGCCGCGCCGCCCCCCAGCATCAGGATGTTCCCGAAGTTCGACACGAACCGCACGACCGGGAATGTCCGGTTGCGGATGGTGACGGCCTTCACGCCCTCGTCGTACAGTTGCTGCCCGATCTCCTCGACGCGCCGCGCCTCGGCTGCCTCGCGCGCGAAGCCCTGCACGACCCGGATGCCGCCCAGCCGGTCCGTGACGAGCGCCGACAGGTCCCCCAGGCGCCGCCGCGCCGCGCGGTACGCGGGCCGCACGGACGCGTTGTACCGCGTGAGCAGCAGGCCGACCGCCAGCATGGGCAGCGTCACGATCACGCCCAGCAGCGGCTGCAGCGCGACGAAGATCCCGATCACGCCCACCAGCCGCAGCGCGTTGCCGAGCACGGCGTCCGTGCCGCGCAGCAGCACGTCCTGAATGCCGTCCACGTCCGCCGTCACGCGCGACAGCAGGTCCCCCGTCCGCTGCGACTCGAAGTAACTCGCGGACTGCCCGGCCAGCGTGTCGTACAGCCGCAGGCGCAGGTCCAGCGTCAGCTGCTGCCCGGCGCGTTCCAGCAGCACGCCCCGCCACGCGCTCAGCACCTGCTGCACCGCGAACACCGCCACCAGCAGCGCCAGCTGCCACCCGATGAACGTCCAGTCGGCCGTGAACGTGTCGCCCCGCCGCGTCAGGCCGTGGTCGATCACGCGGCCCCACACGAGCGGCGGGTACAGTTCCGCCGCGACGCTCAGCACCAGGAAGCACAGGCCGAGCAGCACCGCCCGCCGGTACGGGACGAGCAGGCCGTACAGTCGCCGCGTGACCGACGGGCCTTCCGGCAGGGGGGTGGGCGCAGTCATGCGCGGAGGCTAACGCAGCCGGGCGGGCGGGAAGGGGGCGGATCTTACCGGGCTGCCCTGCCTGACCGGGGGGCCGCCCCGTCACGTCACTATGGCCCGGCCGTGCCGACCCTAGACTGTCCGCATGACCTCGCCGGACGCTGCCCCCGCCCCTCACATTCACCTGCCGGACGGCACCTGCTGCGCGCCCGGTGCGGGTGGAAGCACGCCCAGACGCTTCGCGCACCTGCACCAGCACACGCAGTACAGCCTGCTGGACGGCGCCGCGAAACTGAAGGACCTGCTGAAGTGGGCGAAGGAAGTGACGCCCGAGGGGACCACCCCGGCGCTCGCCATGACGGACCACGGCAACATGCACGGTGCGGTGCACTTCTACAACTACGCGCAGAGCATGGAGGTCAAACCCATCCTGGGGTACGAGGCGTACGTCGTGCCGGGCGAAGGCACGCGCCGCGACCGCAAGCCCGGCGTGACCGGCGAGAAAGGCATCTTTCACCTGACGCTCCTCGCCCGTGACTTCGAGGGCTACCAGAACCTCTGCCGCCTCAGCAGCCGCGGGTACACCGAGGGGTACTACTACAAGCCGCGCATCGACCACGAACTGCTGCGAGAGCACCACAAGGGCGTCATCGCCTTCTCCGGCTGCCTGGGCAGCGAGGTGCAGCAGCTGCTGATGCAGGGCCGCGAAGCGGAAGCGAAGCAGCGGCTCCTGTGGTACCGGGACCTGTTCGGCGAGAACTACTACATCGAGATTCAGGATCACGGGCTGCCCGAACAGAAGAAGAACAACCCCATCCTGAAGGCGTGGGCGCAGGAACTCGGCATCGGGATGGTCGCCACCAACGACGGGCACTACGTCAAGAAGAGCGACGCGACCGCGCACGAGACGCTGCTCGCCATCCAGACGAAGGCCGTCATGGCCGACGAGAACCGCTTCAAGTTCCCCTGCGACGAGTTCTACGTCAAGGACCTCCAGGAGATGCACCGCGCCCTGCCGCCCAGCGAGTGGGGCGAGGAACTGTTCGACAACACCGCGAACATCGCCGACCTCTGCAACGTGACCCTCCCGGTCGGCAAGAAACGCGTGTACCAGATGCCCGCCCTGCCCATCCCCGAGGGGCGCAGCATGGCCGAGGAACTGCGCGTGCAGACGTACGCGGGCAGCATGAAACGCTACCCGAACCACATCACCGAATCGCTGCTGCGCGAGTACGCCGCGCGCAGCCTGGAGGCCCTGGAGCGCGGCCCGCGCGAACGCGTCCAGGCCCGCGTGCCGGGCTGTGACGCGCACACCTGCGACGTGGAGACGCTCCTCACGCTGATCGCCTTCATGGGCAGCGAGTGGGAAGCGGGCGGCAAGGCGGCCGGCGAGAAGTACACGAAGTACCCGGCGCTGGAAACCATGGAGGCCGGCGCGGAACGCGGCGAACTGCCGGACTACGCCTGCCGCGACTGGCAGCGCAGCCGGGGCGAGTCGAGCGACACCGCCATCCGGCCCGAAGGGGGCAGCGCCGACGAGGCGACGTGCCTCGCGCACCACACGCACGCGCTGGTGCTGCTGCGCCGCGCCGAGTACGAACTGAGCGTCATCAACAACATGGGTTTCCCCGACTACTTCCTGATCGTCGCGGACTACATCAACTGGGCGAAGGATCAGGGCATCAGCGTCGGGCCGGGACGCGGGTCCGGCGCGGGCAGCCTCGTCGCGTACGCGATCCGCATCACGAACCTCGACCCGCTGGAGTTCGAGCTGCTGTTCGAGCGCTTCCTGAACCCCGACCGCATCAGCATGCCGGACTTCGACATCGACTTCAACGACGCCCGGCGCATGGAAGTCATCGAGTACGTGCGCCAGAAGTACGGCGACGACCGCGTCGCCATGATCGCCACGTTCGGAACGATGGCCAGCAAGGCCTGCCTGAAGGACGTGGCCCGCGTCATGGGCCTGGAGTACGCCAAGGTCGACAAGGTCAGCAAGCTCATCCCCATCAAGTTCGGCAAGAGCTACAGCCTGGAGCAGGCGCGCGAGAGCGTGCCCGACATCGCCCAGATGCTCGAAGACGATCAGCAGCTCTTGGAAGCGTACGAGTTCGCGCAGAAGCTCGAAGGGCTCACCCGGCACGCCAGCGTCCACGCGGCAGGCGTCGTGATCGGCCGCGACGTGCTCACGGACCTCGTGCCGATCATGCGCGACACCAGCGGCGAAGGCATCGTCTGCCAGTACGACATGAAAGCCGTCGAGGACATCGGCCTCATCAAGATGGACTTCCTCGGGCTGCGCACCCTGTCGTTCCTCGACGAGGCCCGCAAGATCATGCGCGACTCGCAGCACCTCGACATCGACTTCGACACCATCCCCTTCGCGGAGGAGGGCGAAACGCCGGACCGCGCCGCGAGCGTCACCCGCACCTTCGAACTCATGAGCCGCGGCGATACCAAGGGCGTCTTCCAGCTGGAAGGCGCGGGCATCGCCGACGCCAGCCGCCGCCTCAAACCGCGCCGCCTGGCCGACATCATCGCGCTCAGCGCCCTGTACCGCCCCGGCCCGATGGAGAACATCCCCACCTACGTCAAACGCCACCACGGGCAGGAGCAGGTGGACTACGTCCGCGACGGCTTCCCCAACAGCGCCCGGCACCTCGAAAAGATCCTCAAGGAAACGTACGGCATTCCCGTCTACCAAGAGCAGATCATGCAGATCGCGTCCGAAGTGGCGGGCTTCAGTCTCGGCGGCGCCGACCTGCTCCGCCGCGCCATGGGCAAGAAGGACGCCGAGGAGATGAAACGTCAGCGCCAGATCTTCGTGAAAGGCGCGGGCGAGAACGACGTGCCCGGCGAGGAGGCCAACAAGCTCTTCGACCTGCTGGACGCGTTCGCCAACTACGGCTTCAACAAGTCGCACTCGGCGGCCTACGGCGTGATCACCTACCAGACCGCGTGGCTGAAAGCCAACTACCCGGTGGAATTCATGGCGGCCCTCCTGACCGTCGAACGCCGCGACAGCGACAAGGTCGCCGAGTACGCCAGCGACGCCCGCAAGATGGGCGTCAACGTCCTCCCGCCCGACATCAACAAATCCGCCCCCGACTTCCGCGTGGAAGGCAAGGACATCTACTTCGGCCTGTACGCCATCAAGGGCCTCGGCGAGGGCGCCGTCCTCAAGATCCTCGAAGAACGCCAGAAGGCCGGGAATTTCAAATCCCTCGCGGACTTCTGCTCCCGCCTCGGCAACAAGGTCTGCAACCGCAAAGCGATGGAAAGCCTCATCAAGAGCGGCGCCTTCGACGCCTTCGGCGAACGCCGCCAGCTGCTCGACAGCCTCGAAGAAGCCATCACCTGGGCACAGGGTGCGGCCAGCATGCTGAGCAGCGGCATGGACTCCCTGTTCGGCATGGAAGAGACCGCCCCCGAACCGAAACTGAAGACGGGCGTCGAACCGCTCGGCGAACTCGAAAAACTCAAGCTGGAAAAAGAAGCGCTCGGCCTGTACATCAGCGGCCACCCGCTGGAGCAGCACGAGGGGCTGCGCGAAGCGGCCAGCACCCGCATCAGTGGCCTCGACGACTGGTACCTCAGCCAGAACGTCGCGCCCGGTAAACGCATCAAGGCCGTGCTGGCAGGCATGATCGAAGGCGTCGTCAAGAAACCCACCAAGTCCGGCGGCATGATGGCCCGCTTCAACCTCGCTGACGAGAGCGGCACCATCGAGCTCGTCGCCTTCAGCCGCTCCTACGACCGCATTCAGGAACGCCTCGTCAACGACACGCCCGCCCTCGTCATCGTGGAACTGGAAAGCGAGGACGGCGGCCTGCGCGCCATCGCCGAGGAACTCGTCACCATCGACGGTCTCGCCGACGTGCCCAAGGTCATGTACGTCAACATCGACCTCGACAACGCCAGCACCGACGCCCTCGCCGAATTCCAGAGCGAACTCGACCACCAGCGCGGCAACATGCCCACGTACTTCCGCTTCCGGCACGGCGAGCACTTCGTGCTGTACCAGCTGGACGGCAACTTCGGCAGCCCCGACGTGATCCGCTTCGTGAACGACACCTTCGGCTGGGCCGACGCGTACCTCGCCTACGATCAGGCCACCATCCTCAGCAAATTCGCCCCCAAACCCCCCGCGTGGCAGCAGCGGCAGCAGGCCGCCAAAGGCATGCAGGCATGAGCGGGCGGGACGGTCTGACGTCACAGCGTCCCTGACGGTGTGGCGTGCGTGCTGGGCGTTCCTGCAGGTTCGGTGAACGCTGCGGTGTGTGCCTGTGGGGGGCGGCACGTATGCTGTCGTCGTGCCCAAGCGTCCGCCGCCCGTCACGCCCGAGGGGTTTCTCGCCACGCAGGACCTGCGGGAGCGCGGGTGGACGACGCGCCTGATCCGGGAGTTCCTGGGCGAGCATGACGCGGAGCGCCCGAACGGCCTGAAGATGGGGCGTCGGCGCCTGCCGCCCGTGAAGCTGTACCGGGAGGAGCGTGTGTCGGACGCCGAGCGGGAGGAGGCGTTCCTGGTGGCGCAGGGGCGGGCGATGGAGGCGCGCGAGCGGGCGGAGCGGGCGGGCCGGACGCGGCGCGCGAACCGCGAGCGGGCGCTGTCGGCACTGGTGGAGGAGTGGGTGCCGTCCGTGCAGGCGCTTCCCGTCCGTCGTGGTGCGGTGCGGCTGGCCCGCGCGCCGTACGCGCGGGATGTGGTGCGCGAGGTGGCGCGGGTGGGCGCGTCGGCGGGCCGTCTGAGTGCGCCGGAGGAGCGGTTCGTGCGGCGTGCGCTGGCGTTCCGGCTGGATGCGGCGCTCGCGTCGGCGTACGCGTGGTTTCCGGTGCCGAAACAGCCGGACGGGGACCGGGTGACGGTCCGCGCGCGCGATGACGGGTGGGAGGACTGACGAGTTCTGCCCGCGTCTGCGGGGCGTGTCGGGGTGGGGGTCAGGGGAGGCGGCGGAAGAATTCGGCGTGGCGCACGCCGACGCTCCTGCCGCCGAACAGGGCGCGCATGCCGGAGCCGTTGCCGCCGTTCTGGGTGACGTGCTGCGCGAGGGCGCGTTCCTTGGTGTCCATCACGCGCGTGATGTCTGTGGCCGTGTCGGGGCGGCGCGTCTGGAACAGGTACACGGCTGGCCGGTCCGGTCCGGGCGTGCGCCAGGCCGTGAGGACGGCGCGGGCGGTGCCCTGGTGGTCGGCGTGCAGGTACGGCAGGGACGGGAGGTCCGGGTCGAACAGCAGGACGGCGCCGGGCTGCACGTCTCGCAGGATGGCCTGCACGGCGGGCAAAAAGCGCGGGTCGCGGGCCGCACCCCGGTCGGGGAGGTGCAGGAAGTGCACGCGGGCGTACCCGTTGATGCGCGCGGCGGCCAGCTGTTCGCGCTGGCGGGTGCCGGGCAGGTCGGGCGTGCGGGTGCGGTTGGGGCCGTTCTCGCCGCTGGTGGCGACGACGACGTGCACGTGCGCGCCCGCGTCCGCCAGTCGGCGCAGGGTGCCGCCCACGTACCATTCGAGGTCGTCGGGGTGGCCGACGATCACGAGGACGGTGCGTTGCCGCAGCAGGTCCGCTCCGGCCTGCAGGGCCTGCGGGCCGGGCACGGTGAGGGCCGGGCGGAACGTGACCGTGAGTGCCGTCAGGGCCAGGGCCGTGCCGAGCAGCCAGCTGAGCGTGCGGCGGCGGCGTGCGGGCGAGAGGCGCATGGCTTGATGCTAGAGCACCGGTCATCGACACGTCGTGTGAGTCGATGACCGGGCGGAGCGAGGGAGTGCCTCGCTGGAGCGGGTGGAAGTGGAAGGCTTGAAGAACAGAGCTTCCACCTTGCAACGGACGAACGTTCCAGAGCACACGTGACGGGAGCGGGGCGGCGAGGGCCACACCGGCCCTGCCGCCCCGCCCGTGCCTGCGTTCAGCTGAGGGGCGTGCCGCCCGTGCTGCCGAACAGGCCGCCGGTGCTGTAGCTGGATTCGCTGCTGGCGAGGAACACGTACAGCGGCGCGATCTCGGCGGGCTGGCCGGGACGGCCGAGCGGCGTGTCGCTGCCGAAGGTCTGCACCTTGTCCTGCGGCTGACCGCCGCTCGGCTGGAGGGGCGTCCAGAACGGGCCGGGCGCGACGGCGTTCACGCGCACGCCGTGCGGCGCGACCTGCTGCGCGAGCGCTTCCGTGAATGCCACGATGGCGGCCTTGGTGGACGCGTAGTCGAGGAGGTTCTTGGAGGGTTTGCGCGCCTGGATGCTGCTGGTGTTGATGATGCTCGCGCCGGGCTTCAGGTGGGGCATGGCGGCCTTCGTGATCCAGAACATGGCGTACACGTTCGTTCTGAAGGTCAGGTCGAACTGCTCGGTCGTGAGGTCCGCGATGTTCTCCTGGAACTGCTGTTTCCCGGCGTTGTTCACGAGGATGTCGAGGCCTCCGAGTTCCTTCACGGCCTGCTCGACGAGTTGCGTGCAGAACGTTTCGCTGGTGATGTCGCCGGGCAGGGCGACGGCCTTGCGTCCGGCGGCGCGGATGAGCGTCACGACTTCCTGCGCGTCGCTCTCCTCGGCGGGCAGGTAGTTGATGGCGACGTCCGCGCCCTCGCGGGCGAAGGCGATGGCGGCCGCCCGCCCGATGCCGCTGTCGCCGCCCGTGATGAGCGCTTTCCGGCCCGCGAGGCGTCCGGTCCCCTGGTAGCTGTGCTCGCCGTGGTCGGGGACGGGCGTCATGGCGTTCACGCTGCCGGGCGCGTCCTGCGGCTGGCGGGGGAAGGGCGGCTGCGGGTACTGTGTGGTGGGGTCGGGATTCGTCATGCTGGAACCTGCCTGTGTGTGGAGAGGCGCGGTGCTCGGGCCGTGGGGAACGGTCCCGTGCACCCTGTGGCGGACGAGTCATTGTGTGGACCGGTGCGCCTGCCGGGCGTGAACTGCCCGTGAAGCGCGCTTGGCCGAATGTTGGCGAAACGTGTCGGTGGCCCGCCCGGCCCCGGTCCGGCACGGCAAAGGCCCACCGCGCCGGGGGGCGGGTGGGCCTGGGAGCCTTCACGGGCAGGCCGGTCCTGTGACCGGCGGCACGCACTGCGGGTCAGCTGCGCGCGCCGAAGTCCTGCACCCAGTACGTGCCGTACGAGCCGCCCGTGCCGACGCCCACGCCGAGTTCCTTGAAGCTGGCGTTCATGATGTTCGCGCAGTGGCCGGGGCTGGCGAGCCATCCGGCGACCACGGCGTCCGGGGTGGGCTGGCCGGCGGCGATGTTCTCGCCGATGGTGCGGTACCCGGTGTACCCGGCGTTGCGGATGCGGACGTCGAAGGTGCGGCCGTCCTGGCTGGTGTGGCTGAAGTAGTTTTTGGCAGCCATGTCGGTCGCGTGGCCGCGCGCGGCGGTGGCGAGGCTGGCGTTCCAGCTGAGGGCGGGCGCGGCGGGGTAGCTGGTGGTGCCGCAGGTGCGGGCCTGCGCGCGCGCCTGGTTGGTGAGGTCGAGGACGCGCTGCTCGGTGGCGCTGATGCCGCTGCCCGTGCCGGGCGTGGGGGCGGGCGCCGGGGTGGGCGTGGGTGCGGGGGTGCTGGCGGCGGCGACCGCGACGGGGAAGTCGAGGAACGCGGCCGGGTTGCTGCTCAGCGCGGCGCGGACGGTGGTGCTGCCTGCCGCGACCGCCGTGACGAGGCCCGACGACGTGACGGTCGCGACGCCCGCGTTGCCGGTCGTCCACGTCAGCTGTCCGGGCTGCGCGGGGGCGCCGTTCACGGTCACGGTGATCTGGCGGGTCTGCCCGGCCTGCAGGGCGATGCTGCTTCCCACCGCCTGAGACGCGAGCGGGGCGGCGCTGCCGGTGCTGGGGGCTGTCGTGACGGGCGTGCTGCCCGTGCCGGTGGTGGTCTGTCCGCACGCGGCGAGCAGGGCGGTCAGGGCGGCCAGCATCATAAAGGTCGGCTTCATCGTGCCTTCAGGGTGTCTCATCCGGCCTGAGCGCACATGAGTCCCGCCTGAGAAGACTCATGAGGCCCCCTGCCGGGCGTGGTGGGCGGCAGGGGAGGAGAAGCCTCCACGCGCCACGCCCGCCCGCCCGGCCAGATGATGACGCCGTGAGCCGACCCGGCCGCCCGCCCGTCCGGCAGGACGTGCTACACGCCGTTTAACGCCATCCCCCTCCCGCGCTGCTCAGCGGGCCGTCCACCCGAGGTCCAGGTCCAGCACCGCGCCCGTCATGCCCCACGCGCCCCGCCCGACCACGTAGCTCACGAGGCCCGCCACGTCGTCCGCCTCCAGCAGCCGCTTGATGGCGGCACTCTCCAGCATCACGCGCTCCTCCACCTCCTGCACGCTGATCCCGCGCGTCCGCGCCTGATCCTGCATCTGCCGCTCCACCAGCGGCGTCCGCACGTACGCCGGGCACACGGCGTTCACGGTGACGCCCACCTCCGCGCCCTCCAGCGCCGCCGTGCGCGTCAGGCCGATCAGGCCGTGCTTCGCGCTCACGTACGCCGCCTTGAACGGGCTCGCGACGCGTGCATGAATGCTCGCCACGTTCACCACACGCCCCTGCCCGCTGCGCGACAGGTACGGCCACGCGTGCTTGATGAGCAGGAACGGCGCGGTCAGCATCACGTGCAGCATCGCGTCCCAGGTGTCCTCCGGGAAGCTCGCGATCGCCTCGATGTGCTGAAACCCGGCGTTGTTCACCAGCACGTCCAGCCCGCCCAGCGCTTCCGCCGCCCGTGCCACCGCCGCGACCGTCTGCGCGCGGTCACTCAGGTCGGCGGGCACGAACGCCAGCCCGTGCCGCTCCGCGACGGCCCGCGCTTCCGGCCGGTCGAGGTCCAGCACCGCCACACGCAGCCCGTCCGCCTGCAGCCGCCGCGCGCACGCCAGCCCGATGCCGCTCGTCCCGCCCGTCACGAGAGCCGTCCGGGTCTCGGCCGCCTGTTCCGCCAGGTGTGTTGCCGTCATGTCCCGACTGTACTCCGCCCGGGTGGTCCCGGCGCGGAGTGTGCCGTCCGGCTGACCTGCGCGTGCATCGGTGGCGGGCCGCCTTACTTCACTTCAGCAGGCGGCGCAGCGGGCGGCGCAGCACCTCCAGGCCCGCCCCGAACACCAGGTGCGACCCGCTCTCCCACGCGACCGCCGCGCGCGGCAGCTGCCACGGCCAGCGCTGGAAGCCTGTGGCCGGCACGGCGCTCCCGTGCGTCAGCGCGTACATCACCGCGCCCGCCGGGACGCCCAGCCCGCGCGTCACGACCGGCGCACGCTCGGCCGCCGCGCCGTACGCTGCGCCCAGCACGGCGCCCAGCGCGTAGTGCACCACCTGCTGGTACGCCAGCTTGCGCTCGCGGTCCAGGTGCGTGTCCGCGAACTGCTCGGCCGCCGCCTCGATCATCACGGCGGGCGGCATGTTGTCCAGGTGTCCGGTCGGGTCGGCGCCCACCAGCTTCTTCTGCGCGGGCGTGGGCGGCCAGATGCCTTCCGTGATCTCCTGCAGGGGCGGTTCGGCCTTCGATTTCAGGTACGCGGCGGCCAGTCCGGCGGCGGCGCCCGCCAGCGCGCCCTTCAGCAGATCGGGTTCGGAACGGTTCATGCCGCAGGGTACGGGGCGCGGCCCGCCCGCCGGACGAGACGCACCTTGACGCGACTTGCGCAGACCTTGAGCGCTCCTTCAGGAAGCCGGGCAGGTCATCTGAATCGCTACAGTGAAGGGCATGAGCAGCGCAACGTACCGCCGACTGGGCCGCAGTGGCCTGCACCTCTTCCCGCTCGGGCTCGGCACCATGCAGTTCGGCTGGAGTGCCGACGAGGCCACGTCGCACGGCATCCTCGACCACTACGCCGCGGTCGGCGGGAACTTCATCGACACGGCCGACATCTACACCACCTGGACGCCCGGCAACCCCGGCGGCGTCTCCGAGGAGATCATCGGCCGCTGGATGAAGGCGCGCGGCAACCGCGACGACATCGTCCTCGCCACCAAGGTCCGGGGCGGCATGGGCCAGAACGGCCAGGACGGACGCGGCAGCATCCACCAGCGCGAGGGCCTGTCGCGCCGCTGGATCATCAAGGCCTGCGAGGACAGCCTCCGCCGCCTGCAGACGGACCACATCGACCTGTACCAGGCGCACTGGGTGGACAACCAGACGCCCGTCGAGGAGACGCTCGCCGCCTTCACGGAACTCGTGCGGCGCGGCTACGTGCGCTACATCGGCTGCTCCAACTACAGCGCGTGGCGACTCATGCAGGCCCTCTGGACCAGCGACCGCCGGGGACTGGAGCACTACGTGAGCGTCCAGCCGGAGTACAGCCTGCTGGACCCCACCCGCGCGAACTTCGAGCGGGAACTCATGCCCGTCTGCGTCGAGTACGGCCTGGGCATCATCCCGTGGAGTCCGCTCGGCGGGGGCCTGCTGACCGGCAAGTACCGGCGCGGGCAGGCGCTGCCGGACAGCGTCCGTGCGGGCGAGGCCGCGTCCCGCCTCACCGAGAAGAATGACGCCGTCATCGGGTCGCTCGTGAGCGTCGCGGAACGCCACGCCGCCCGGCCCGCCCAGGTGGCGCTCGCGTGGCTCCTCGCGCAGCCCGCCATGACGGCCCCCATCATCGGCGCGAACAGCACCGCGCAGCTGGACGACCTGCTCGGCACGCTCGACCTGACCCTCACGCCGGACGACCTCGCGGAACTCTCCGGCGCGAGCGACTGGACGCGCGCCCGCACCGAACTCGAACGCTGACCCCGCCGGTCCTGCCGTTCCGTCCCCCACGGGGGAGGGTCAGGCCGGGCCGGTGCCTTCCTGGCCCTTCCGGGTGCGTTTCTGCGCGTACATCCGTTCGTCGCTCAGCCGCAGCAGGCTGCCCGCGTCGTCCGCGTCCTGCGGCCAGCACGCCACGCCCGCACTGAGCGAAGACACGAACCCCAGCGCGCCAAGGTCCCCCTCCAGCCGCGCCACGTCTCCCGCCAGCGCCGTGCCGTCCAGCTGCGCGTCGCTCCACAGCAGCACCGCGAACTCGTCCCCGCCCATGCGGTACACGCGCCCCACCGGCTCGAACTGCGCGCGCAGCAGGCCCGCCACGGCCATGATGAGCGCGTCGCCGGACGCGTGCCCGCCCGAGTCGTTCACGCGCTTCAGGTCGTCCAGGTCCAGCGAGATCACGCCCAGCGTCCGCCCGGACTCCTGCGCTTCCTCCGCGAAGGTCTGCACGTCCGCCTCGAAGGCCCGGCGGTTGTGCAGGCCCGTCAGGGCGTCCGTGAATGCCGCCACCCGCAGCGCCGCCACCTGCCCCTCGGCCAGGGCGCGCGCCGCCTCCAGCTCGGCCGTGCGTGCCGCGAGCAGCGCCTCGTACTGCACGCGCAGCGCCTCCACCTCCCAGCCGACCGCGTCCGCGCCCGTGCCCGGCACGGGCAGCACCGGGCGGTCCTCTGCCAGCAGGGCCGCCTCGTACCGCCCGCTCCCGAACACCTTCAGGGCCGCGTCCGTCAACTCCGGATCGAAGTGCCGTCCACGCTGCCGCGCCAGTTCCGCCAGCGCCTCGGACTTCGCCCACGCGGCCTTGTACGGCCGCCGGTGCACCAGCGCGTCGAACACGTCCGCCAGCGCCACGATGCGGCCCACCAGCGGAATCTCCGTGCCGGTCAGGCCGTGCGGGTAGCCGTTCCCGTCCCAGCGTTCGTGGTGCGTGAGCGCGATCTGCCGCGCCATGTCCAGCACCTCGCTCCGCCCGCCCGACAGCAGCCGCGCTCCGATCGTCGTGTGCCGCTTCATGTCCTCGAACTCCGCGACCGTCAGCTTGCCCGCCTTGAGCAGGACCGCGTCCGGAATGCCGAGCTTGCCCACGTCGTGCAGGCGCGCCGCGACCTGCAGCGTCTCCACGAAGCCCCTCGACAGGCCCAGCGTCTCCGCGATCAACGCCGACCCTACCCCCACGCGCCGCGTGTGCTCGCCGGTCGCGTCGTCCCGGAATTCGGCGGCCATCGCGAGGCGCCCCACGACCTCCATCTGCGCCTGCTCCAGTTCGGCGGTGCGTTCACGCACCTGCGCTTCCGCTTCTGCCTGCAGGCGCTCGGCGTGCTCGCGGCTCTCGCGTTCCGCGCGGGCCTGCGTCTGCGCGCGTTCCACGTCGAACTGCATCATCAGGGTCCGCGTGGTCTTGTCGCGCTCCGCGCTGAACAGGGCGCGCTCCTCGGTGTGGTACGCCTCGAAGTGCTCCAGCGCCAGCGCCAGCTCCCCCTCGCGCTTGTACAGGCGCGAGAGGTGCAGGTGCGCGTCCCGCCGACTGTTCGGCCGGTCCAGCTGCACCGCCAGCCGCAGTGCCTCCAGCAGCTGTTCCGCCGCTGCCGGCGCGTCCCCGCCGTCCACGTTCACGCGGCCCAGGTTCAGTGCCGCGTTCAGTTCCCCTTCCGCGTACTCGAGGCTGCGCGCGAGGTCGCGCGCCTGCGCGAAGTAACGGACGGCGTCGGTCGTGGACCCGAACTTCTCGGAATACCGGCCCAGGTTGATGACCGTGACGATGTGGGTGTGCGCGTTGTTGTGCAGCACCGAGAAGTCCCTGGAGTATTCGAGGATGCCGAGCGACTCCTCCCTGCGCCCCAGGTTGATGAGCGCGTCGCTCTCGTTGACGAGGCAGGCGAGCACCATGTCGGCGTTGTCGATCGTTTCGGCCCGGCTGCGCGCCTCCTGAAAGTACGTGAGGCCGCTTTCCTCGAAGCCGGACTCGCTGTAGTTCCGGCCGATGTTCAGCAGGATGCCCGCCGACAGCCGCTCGTCACCGAGCGTCTCGGACGCGTTCAGGGCCTGCCGCAGGTACTCCATCGCCGCGTCGAACTGGTTCATGCCGGCGCGGATGCCGCCGATGTTGCCGAGGCACACGGCCCGGCCCCGCAGGTCCCCCAGCCGCGTGAAGATCCCCAGGGAGTCCTCCAGGAGGCCGAGGGCCGACTTGTAGTCGCCCTGCAGGTCCATGAGGTACGACAGCAGATTCTTCGACCGGGCTTCCAGCTCGGGCCGTTTCGAGAAGACGGAGAGCGAGATGGCGTCGCCGACACCCGCTTCCGCCTGAAGGTACTCGTCGTTCTCGATGAGGTCCGTGACCCGGTCCAGCAGGCCTTCGATGCAGCGGCCGGGGTCGCTGAAGTAGGCGTTGCTCCCGATGCTGTTCCGTTTCAGGATATTCGAGAGGTCGATCCTCGAAATATTCTGAGCGGCCGACATACGGGGGTTATCGGCCGTAGACGTACTGTCTTATGTCCAGTCGTCCCTTCCCGAGCAGCTCCTTGTACGGTTTGTTGCCCGCGATGTCCTCGATCTCGGCGGTGGTGTGCAGCAGGCGGGCCTTCTGGTACGCGGTGACGATGGTGTTGCGCTGCGCGCCGACCAGCGACAGTTCCAGTGCGAGCGCGCCGCTCACCATGGGGGCGCTCATGCTGGTGCCGCTCCAGGCGGCCATGTTCCAGTCCCCCTGCGCGTTCTTGCCGGGGGCAGGACCGTACACTTCCTCGCCGGGTGCCGTGAGTTCCAGGGCCGCGCCGTAGTTGGAGAAGTCGGATTTCACGTCGGCGCCGTTCACGCTGCCCACGCTGAGCGTGAAGAAACTGCGGTACGCGTCGGCGGCCGGATAGTTGAGGGCCTTGCGGTTGTCGTTGCCTGCGGCGGCCACCACGAGCACGCCTGCCTTACCGGCGCGGTCGATGGCACTCTGGATGGCGGTGGAACGGTCGCTGCTGCCGAGGCTGAGGTTGATGATGTTCGAGCCGCGCGCGACGGCCCAGTCGATGGCCCGCGCGATGCTCAGCACGTCCCCGCCGCCGTCCGGCCCGAGGGCACGCAGCGGCAGGATCGTCGCTTTCGGCGCGACCTGCAGCACGATACCCGCCGTGCTCGTCCCGTGCCCGTAACCGCCCTGCCCGAGCGTGCCGACGTCGGTGGGGTCCGCGTCGTCGTCGTAGAAGTCGTGCCACTCGTTTTTCGGGGCCAGCGCGCCCTCGAAGGCCGGGTGGGCGGGGTCGATGCCGGTGTCGATGACGGCGACCTTCACGCCCGCCCCGAGGGTCGTGGCTGCCGCCTGCGCCGCCTCGAGGTTCACCTGCTTCCAGAGGTTGGTGTTTTCCGGGACGGGCATGTACTGGCCTGTCAGCCAGACCTTGGTCTTGGCGGTGGTCCAGGCCTGCAGGCCGCCCGTCAGCCAGACCTTGGTCTTGGCGCTGATGTGGGCCGTCATGCCGCCGCCGTTGATGGTGTTGGCGTTCTTCTCGACGACGGGGTCGCGCGCGGGGTCGCTGGGCAGCGCCGTGGTTTTGGTGGCGAGCAGCGCGAAGCCGTCCGAGGGCTGGAACGACACGATGCGCGCGTCGTATGCCTGCTGCAGCGATTCGGGCGTGTCGCCCCGTACGGTCCTGACGGTCACGGCGTACGGGTAGCTGGCGGTGGGCACGCCGACCGCCTGACCGTCGGTGTTCAGGACCACCGGAGCCGCGACGGGCGCGGGCTGCGCCGGGACGGTCGGGCCGGTGGGCGTGCCGGTGGTGGGCGTGGCGGTGGGCGTGCCGGACCCACAGCCGACCAGCAGTGCGAGCGTGACGGTGGCGAACAGTGTGCCGACAGTGCGGGGCGTGATATCACGGCCCTGGATGAGGTTCCGGCTCTGAAGTCGTGAACGCTGCTCGTGTCGATGCACCATTTTCTCAGATTGGCGTGCCCCGCACCGTATCGTCAATGCCCCCCCGACCCTGCCCCCAGAGCATGAATTTCCTGATCGGCGACTGACGGAAAATCGATAGACATGGAGCGTGTTCTGCCGCACGATTCTCAGTGAGTCTGGGAGCGGACTTGCTTTTCCGGCCGGGTGTCCCGAAATCCCTCTCAGTGATCGAGCGTGAAGCGGGGCAGCAGCCGGTCCAGCCACGCGGGCAGCCACCAGTTCCAGCGGCCCGCGAGCTTCAGCAGGCCCGGCACCAGCACCAGGCGCACCAGCGTCGCATCGAGCAGCACGGCCACCGCGAGGCCCAGCCCGATGCTCTTGTTCACCACGACCCGCCCCACCACGAACGCGCAGAACACGATGAACATGATTGCGGCCGCACTTGTGATGATGCGCGCCGTCCGCCCCACCGCCAGCACGATCGCCTCGTCGTTGCTCGCACCGCGCAGGTACTCTTCCTGTACACGCGACAGCAGAAAGATCTCGTAATCCATGCTCAGCCCGAACAGCACCGCGAACAGCAGCAGCGGCAGGGAACTGTCGAGCACGCCCACCCCGTCCGGAATGCCGAGCAGGTGCGAACCCACGCCGCGCTGCACCACCAGCACCACCACGCCGTACGCCGCGCCCACCGTGAGGCTGTTCATGACGATGCTCTTGAGCGGAATCACGAGGCTGCGAAAGGCGATCATCAGCAGCACGAAGGTCGCGGCGAACACCACGCCCACCGCGACGGGCGTCGCCCGCGTGAGCGCCCGCGTGAACTCGCGCTCCCCGACGGGCGCGCCGCCCAGCAGGTACGGCAGGCCACTCCGGTCCAGGCTCGCACGCAGGCGCCGCTCGAAGGGATCGATCTGGTCGGCCCGCAGGTACCGGTCCGGGATGACCGTCACGCGCAGCAGGTGCCGGTCGGCACTCACGCTGCGGCGCGTGAGGGTCGCGATCTGCCCGAGCGCGTCCGTGCCGCCCGCGCCGCCCAGGTCACTCGCCTGCACGAACGGCGACAGGACGGCCCGCACGCCCGGCAGGGCCCGCAGGTCCGTCACGACCCGCCGGAACGTGCCGCGCGACTCCGGCCCGTACCGGCGGTCCCCGAGGTTCAGGACGACCTCGAAATTCGAGAGCAGGCCGCCCGCCCCGAGCCGCTGCACGTCCTGCAGCGCGTCACGGGACTCCACGCCGGGCGTCAGACCGAACGCGCCCGCGTATCCGGTCTTCAGCTGCACGGCCGGTGACGCGAGCGTCAGCAGGACGGCCGTGCACGACACGACCGCCACCCACGGGCGCGCCGTGACGCGCCGCGCGAACGCCGTCCACGCGGCACTCGCCCCGGCATTCTGACTCCAGTTCAGGCGCAGCAGGCGCGGACTGTTCACGCGCTCACCCAGCAGCGCGAAGCACGCGGGGAGCGCCGTGACGCTGCTCAGGACCGTCAGCAGCACCACCAGCACCCCCCCGAACCCCATGCTGCGCACGAACGACAGCGGCGGAATGATCAGGGCCGCCATGGCGATGGCGACCGTCAGGCCACTGAACGCCACGCTGCGGCCCGCCGTCATCACCGTGCGTTCCGCCGCGCGCGGCGCGTCCCCGTCCCGCTTCAGCTCCTCCCGGAAGCGGTTCACCATCAGCAGCGCGTAATCGATGCCGGCCCCCAGGCCGAGCAGGGTCACGACACTCTGCGCGAACGTCGACACGGCCGTGAAGGTCGTCAGGCCGTACAGGCCCGCCATGGCGACCGTGATGCTCAGGACGCTCATGGCGAGCGGCAACCCGGTCGCGACGAGCGCCCCGAACACCACCAGCAGCACCACGCCCGTCAGCGGCAGGGCCGTCAGTTCGCTGCGTTTGGTGTCGGACTCCGCGTACCCCGTGAAATCGTCCGCGATGGCCTGCCCGCCCGTCACGTGCACCGTGAAGCCCGCCGGATGCTCCCGCGCCACGTAATTCCGCAGGGACCGCAGCGCCTCGGACGCGCCCTCCCGCAACGGAATCTGCGCGAGCGACAGCGTCTCGCGCCCGTCGTCGCTGGTCACGTGATACGCGCGGATCGCGTCGTACCGCGTGACGCGCGTCACGCCCGGCACGCCCTCCAGCCCCGCCACGAACCGCGCGTAGTCCGCCCGGAAGCGCGGGTCGTTCTCGGGGCGGTCGCTGCGCACCAGCAGCAGCACGGTGTTCGTGTCCCGCTCCCCGAACCGGTCCTTCAGGAGGGCCGTGACGCGCGCACTCTCGGAATCCGTGAGGCTGCCCGGATCGGCACTCAGGCGGGCAGGTGCCCGCGACGCGAACGGAATGCAGGCGAGCACGGCGAGTGCCCACACCAGCAGCACCAGCCAGGGACGACGGGTCACGACGGAAGCGAGAGGGCGCACCCGCGTAGTAGAACAGAAAGCCGCCCCGCCAACTGCGCCGACCCGCCCCGGCCGGACGGCAGGAGGCCGGGTTCCGGATCAAAACCCTATCAGGTGTCGCCGGAACCGGTCTCCTGCCGCGCCAGCCACGTCTGGTACGGGACGCGCGCCAGCTCGAAGGTGTCGGCGGTGCGCGTGTACCCGCCGCGCCCACCCATGCGGCCCACCAGCTGCAGGGCCGCCGTGTCCACGTACAGCCGCTCGGGGTCCAGCATCGCGTCGTCCCGGACGTGCACGCCCAGCACCTCGCCCAGCACCACGCGGTTCCGGCCGATGCGGACGGTCTGCACCTCCCGGCACTCCAGGCTCACGGGGCTCGCCGTGACGCGCGGCACGCGCACCAGCGTGCCCGGCGTGAGCTGCAGGCCCGCCACGCCCGCCTCGTCCACGCCGGGCGGGAAGTCCGTCGCGGAGAGGTTCATGGCCTCACTCAGCGCCTCGCTCACCAGGTTGATCACGAATTCCCCGCCGCCCGCACCGTCCGGCCCGGCGATGTTGCGGGCCGTGTCCTTCGGCGTGCCGTCCGGCCGGTCGCCGGGCGAGAACGCCACCACGGCCGGATCGCTGCCCATCATGTTGAAGAAACTGTACGGCGCGAGATTCACGCCGCTCCCGTCGAGGTTCAGGGTGCTGACCCACGCGATGGGGCGCGGCACGATCACGGCAGTCAGCAGTTTGTACCCGTCGGCGGGCGAGAGGGCAGCGAGGTCGTAATGCATGACCCAGGCTACCGGATGCCCCTGCCGGGAACCGTGCCGTGAAGGGCCGCTCAAGGCGCGAAGCTGACCGCTCCTTGAGAGATGGACGCCTGTCATGAACCACTCACTACAATGCACTCAGATCACCAGAACGCACGCCAGCGGCTCGGTACGGCGCGCGGCACCGCAACTCCCGGAGGCAGACATGGATTGGCAGAACCTACCCAGCAGCAACAACGTAGAGGACCGTCGCGGCAGCGGGGGAGGGCGCGGCGGCGGGGTCGCCATCGGCGGCGGCGCGGCCATCATCATCGCGCTGCTCGGCTGGTTCTTCGGCATCGACACCAGTTCCATCACGGGCGGCAGCCAGACGCAGTCGCGGCCCAGCCAGTCGCAGGGCAGTGCGGGCACGCAGTCGCAGGCGCAGGACACGCAGTTCGTCAGCAAGATCCTCGGCAGCACCGAACAGGTGTGGGGCGACATCTTCCAGAAGAACGGCCGCACGTACCAGGCGCCGCGCCTCGTGCTGTTCTCCGGCGCGACCGACAGCGCCTGCGGTCAGGCGGACAGCGCCGTCGGTCCCTTCTACTGCCCCAGCGACACCAAGGTGTACCTCGACACGGACTTCTTCGCGCAGATGCAGGCCCAGCTGGGCGGCGGCGGCGACTTCGCGGACGCGTACGTGATCGCGCACGAGGTCGGGCATCACGTGCAGAACCTCCTCGGCATCTCCGACAAGGTCGACCGCGCCCAGCGCAGCGCCCGCAGCGAAGCGCAGGCGAACAAGTACTCCGTGGCGCTGGAACTGCAGGCCGACTGCTTCGCGGGCGTGTGGGGCAAACGCTCCAGCACGCAGACGAACCTCACGCAGCAGGACGTGCAGAGCGCCATCAACACCGCCACCGCCATCGGTGACGACGCCCTGCAGAAACAGTCCCGCGGCTACGTCGTGCCGGACTCCTTCACGCACGGCACGTCGCAGCAGCGCGTCAGCTGGTTCATGAAGGGCTTCCAGGGCGGCGACCCCGCCCAGTGCGACACCTTCAACGGCGCCATCTGACCCGGACCCCGGCCCCGGCCGTCCCTGCCTGAGCGGCACGCCCGCCTGCCGCCCCCTGTCCAGCCCACCCCGCCACAGTTGCCGCGCCGCGCCACTGCCATGATCGGAACGTGACCCGCCGCCTCACCACCCCCGCGTCCCCGGCCCACCTGAAGGTCGGGGACGCGGTCGTCGAGGTGCGCCGCAGCCCGCGCCGCCGCACCGTCGCCCTGAAGGTCGGGCCGGGCGGCGCCGTCCTGTACGCCCCGACCGGCGTGAGCGCCGCCCGCCTGACGGCCTTCCTGACGCAGCGGCAGGACTGGCTGCTCGGCCACCTCGCCACGTTCGCCCGCCAGCGCGTCCGCACGCCCCTCACGGACGGCCAGTCCCTCCCGCTGCTGGACGGCACCCTCACGCTGCGCCTCACGCCCGGCACGCGCGCCGCCCGCCGCGAAGGCACGGACCTGCACGTCCACCCGCAGCACCTCACCGCGCAGATCGAGGCGTGGTACCGGCAGGCGGCCCTCGCGCACTTCACGCCGCTCGTCCACACCCTCGACCGGCACCTGCGTGACGTCGCGCCGCAGCGCCGCGTCACGCCGCTCGGCGCGGTCCGGCTCACGCGGGCCGGGAGCCGCTGGGGCAGCTGCACCTCGCGCGGCGACATCCGCCTGCACTGGCGCCTGATGTTCGCGCCGTCCCGCGTCGCGCACTACGTCGCCGCGCACGAGGTCGCGCACCTCGCGCAGATGGACCATTCGCCGCGTTACTGGGCGACCCTCGCGCGCCTGATGCCGGACTATGCCGAACCGAAACGCTGGCTGCGCGAACACGGCGAGACCCTCACGCTCTGGGACGACCCCGCCCCCGACGACCCCGCCCCCACCGCCGACCCCCACACCGCCTGACCGGGCAGCGGCCCACACCGTATAGGTGCGGGCCGCTCGCGTTTTCCTGCGGTGGTCGTCCTGCACGTTCAGGCCCGAACGTTCAGGTCTGGGCGTTCAGGTCTGGGCGTTCAGGACGCGGTGCGGGCCGTCTGGGCCTCCCGCAGGCGACGCCACAGCAGCATCGCCACGCCGCCCGACCACGCCACGCCGAGCGCCCACCCGCCCAGCACGTCCGTCGGGTAGTGCACGCCCAGGTACACGCGCGACACGCCCATGATCACCGTGTACAGCACCCCGAACACCGCGACCGGCCAGCGGTACGGGGTGCGCCACACGAGCGCCGTGACCGTGACCGCCAGGGCCGCCGCCATGCTGCTGTGCCCGCTCGGGAAGGACGTGTCGCCCTCCTGCCACAGCCACGGGATCACCTGCGGCCGCGCCCGCCCGAACGCGAGTTTCAGCACCACGTTCAGCAGCACCGCGCCGCCCACCGACAGCAGGAAGTACCGCGCGACGCTGTGCGCCCGCGTCCACAGCCACACTGTCAGCACCGCGCAGAAGGGCAGCATCACACGTGCACTCCCGATGGTGCTGAACGCCTTCGCCAGCCCCGCGAACCACGCGGGCGCGTGCGCGCGCAGCCCCACCATGAGGGGCGACTCCCACGCGAACGGCTGCTTCTCATGGATGTCGTCCGCGATCTTGCCGAGCAGCGCGAGCGGCAGCACGATCAGCAGGGCCAGGGCCAGCAGTGGGCGCCAGTGCAGACGAATCCAGGAGATCATGAGAACCAGTGTAGGGGGCCGGGGGGAGCGGCCAGATGACAGCAGCGCAAGGGTTCTTTAGGTTGCCCTCAACACCCCCACCCTCCCCCGTGATGGACTGCTCGCATGACCGGACACACCTCAGACGAAGTGATCGGCGACGGCAGCGGGCACGCCCGCGGCACCGACGCCGACAGCGCCACCAAGACCCCCAACCAAGACCGTGGCGTGGTGCAGGACTCGCCCGGCAACCCCGACTACGGCACCGCCGACGACGCGGGCGGCAACGGCAACCTCACCGGCGAGGAACGCCCGCACCCCGAACAGGAGTAATAGGGCTTCCAGTGGTTGCCGTTCACTGAACGGCACGCACCGGGCCGCAGGCAGCAGAGGGGGCGCGCCATGGAATCATTCCACGGCGCGCCCTTCCCTTATTCAGGCGAGGCGGTCCTGCACCATGCGCGCCACCTGCCGCGCCGTCTCGTCGCCCGCCCGGGCCAGCGTTTCGCGTTCGTGCCGCGCCGCGTCCCGCAGGTCGTCCGGGAGGCTGCCGAGGTTGATGTCCACGTTCAGCAGCGTCGCCTGCAGGGCCGCGCCGAGCAGGGCCGCGCCCGCCCCCACGTCCGACACGATGCCGCGGTGCGCGGCCACCGCCGCCTCCTGCGCGAGCTGCAGGGCGGCCAGCAGGTCACGGGCGGCGTGCAGGGGGGCGCGCGTGGCGGCCTGCGCGGCCTGCGCCAGTGCCGCCTGCCGCGCGGCCTGCTCGGCGTCCGTGCCTCTGGGGAGGGCGAGGGCCGCCATGAAGCCCCCGAAGGCCGTCACGTCCGCGTCCGGATGCCCGCGCAGCGCGTCCAGCTGCGCGCGCGCCCGCGCCAGCAGGGCGTGCACGTCCGGCGTGGCGGTGCGGCGGCGCGCCGTGACCTCCAGCGCCATGCACACCAGCCCCAGCCCCAGCGCGCCCGTCACGGCCGCGACCGACCCGCCGCCCGGCGTGGGGTCGCCCGACGCCGTCCGGTCGAGCAGGTCGGCGGCCGTCAGGTCCCACAGGCTCACCGGGCCGCCCTCCGAAGTTCACGGCAGGTGGTCATTCCTGGCGTTCCTCCTGCTGCACCTGCTCGCGCAGCCACAGCATCAGCGCCTCGGCGCTCGCGGGGTTGGTGGCGAGCGCGATGTCGTGCACGTCGCACAGGCGCACGAGGGCGCTCACGTCCGGCTCGTGCGGCTGCGCGGTGAGCGGGTCGCGGAAGAAGAACACGGCCAGCACCTGCTCGGTCGCGATCCTCGCCCCGATCTGCTGGTCGCCGCCCATCGGGCCGCTCAGGACGCGCTCCACGTTCAGCCCCGTCTGCTTCTGCAGGATGCCGCCCGTCGTGCCCGTCGCGACCAGATGAAACTGCCGCAGCACGTCCCGGTGCGACAGGGCGAACAGCGCCAGTTCGAGCTTCTTCTTGTCGTGCGCGATGAGCGCCACCTGCCGGGTGCGCGTGGACGGATGGGCGTCGGTCATGCGCCGATTGTGGCACACGTGCCCCGCACGGTCGGAAGGCGCGTCAGACAGCCGCCGGTGTGCGCGCCGTGAAGTCCCAAGGAATTGTCGGGAGCCGTTCAGCCGCCTGTCACGCCGTGCGGGAATCCTGAGGGCATGAACTTCACCCGACCTGCCGTGCGTGCCGAACGGGGCGCGCGCCGTCCGCGTCTCTCCTGGGCACTGATCGCCCTGCTGACCGGTCCCCTGGCGGGCGCCCAGGGCATGACCGCGCAGACCATGACCGCGTCGTCCGCCGCCCCTGCGGTGTCTGGTGGCCGCGCGGTGCAGGTGCTGCCGCACAGCCGCGTCGTCACGGTCCTGAACGGCACGCCCGCGTGGTTCGTGTGCGACCGTACCGACGCGCGCAGCGTCGCCGTCCTCGGCTGGCCGGACGCGCGCGGCCTGAGTCGCCTCACCACGTACAGCAAGACCAGACCCGGCGAGTACGTCTGGAAGTCGTACCGCGTCGGTGCGGCCGACCCCGGCGCGGGCCAGATCTACTACCCGCTCACGCCCGCCGGGACCGGCTCCGCACCGAACAACGTCCACAGCTTCAACACCGGCATGCTGGACCGCCCGGAGCAGGCGCTCACCCCCGCCATCACCGGCGTCACCAGCAGCGAGGGGAGCGGCGAGTGCCGCTGGACCCTGAACACGCGCCTGCTCGGCTTCGACGCGCGGCGCAGCGTCCTGATCACGCAGGCGCCCGGCGGGACGCTCACGTACCAGACCTTCGACTTCGCCGCGCCCGGCACGCCCACCCACCCGGACGGCGCGCAGCGCAGCAGCACGCCCAGCCTGACCGTGACGGGCGGCACGCGCCTCCTGACGCAGACGCAGGAGGCGTTCGTGTTCCGGAACAACGGGTACACGTACACGGTGCGCGTCGCCCGCGAGGGCCAGCCCGCCGGGGCGAGCGTCACCGTCAGCTGGGCGGGGAAGACCGTGCAGCAGGAGACGCTGACCGGCTACACGTACGCCACGCGCCGCTGACCTGAGGAAACGCCCGGACCGGGATCAGTCGTTGGCGACGCCGGTCGCGAGAGGGAAGCGCAGCGTGGCGCGCGTGCCGCCCAGCGGGGACGCTTCCAGCGCCACCTCGCCGCCATGCGCGAGCATCAGGGCGCGCACCACCGCGAGGCCCAGACCGGTGCCGCCACTGTCGCGCGAGCGGGACGTTTCGAGCCGCACGAAGTTCTCGAAGACGCGTTCGCGTTCCACCTCGGGAATGCCGGGACCGTCGTCGTCCACGTGCACGCACAGGCCACGGCTGGCGTGCGGGGCCTGCACCGTGAGGTGCACGCGGCTGCGCGCGTGCTTGAAGGCGTTCTCGGTGAGGTTCACGAACACCTGCCGCAGCCGGTCCGGGTCGGCCCGCAGGGGCGTCTCCTCGCCCAGCACCTCCACGTGGATGGCGCGGTCGGCGCGGGCCGCCTGGATGTCGTCCGCGACGGCGCGCAGCATGGAGAGCGTCTGCACCTGCCGGGGCTGCACGGTCAGGCGGCCCGCGTCCGCGAGCGACAGGGTCCGCAGGTCCGCCACGAGGCGCGTGAGCAGCTGCGTCTGTGCGGACAGCTGCAGCACCTGCTCCTGATCGAGCGGGTAGATGCCGTCCTCGATGGCGTCCAGCCGGGCCTGCATCACGGTGAGCGGCGTGCGGAGCTCGTGCGCGATGGACGCGACCGTGTCGCGCCGCTCCTGTTCGAGCACCTCCAGGCCCTGCGCCATCACGTTGAAGTTCCGGGCGAGTTCGGTCGTCTCGCGGTCGCCGGGCAGCAGGCGCGCGCGGGCGCTCAGGTCACCCGCCGCGACGTGCATGGCCGCCTCCGACACGGCGCTGATGGGCCGCGCGATGCGGCGCGCGAGGAGCGCGGCGAGCAGCATGCCGAACAGGGCCGACACGAGGCTCGCGCCGCGCAGGCTCTCGCCCACGTCGCGCAGGAAGTTGCGGGCGCGGCTGGCGGGAGAGAACTTCATGCGGCGGATCTGGTCCACGGTCAGGACCGGCCCGATCAGGGTGGGGTGCGTGAAGGTCGAGGTGGTGAGCGGCCCGAGCGGCAGGAGGGGCGTGCACGGCGCGAAGCACGGTGTGGCCGCCGTGCCTGCCGGGGCGGGTACGGGCGGGGCGCTGCTCCGGTCACGGAACTGTTCGCGCAGTTCGGGCGGCAGGCGGTTGATCTGGCGCTGCACCACGAGGTTCGAGAAGAACAGCATGCTGACGCCCGTGACCGCGACCGCCAGCAGCATGCCGACCAGCAGCGTGCCGAGCACGCTCCACGACGCGGACTGCAGGCGTGCGAGCAGCTGGAAGCGGCCCGTCCCGGGGGGCGCTTCCGGCGGCCGGACGCGTGGCGGGAGGCTCAACCGCTCTCCGACAGGCGGTACCCGACGCCGCGCACCGTCTGCAGCAGGCCCGTGCCTCCGGCCGCCTCCAGCTTGCGGCGGGCGCTGGCGAGGTGTGCGTCCACCACGCGTTCCAGCGCCTCGGATTCCGGGAGGGCGGCGGCGAGCAGTTCGGCGCGCGTGAAGGCGCGGCCCGGCGTGGCCGCCATGCACGCCAGCAGCCGGAACTCGGCGGGCGTCAGGGACAGCACGTGACCGTCCAGGCGCGCGAGGACCGCGCCCGTGTCGATCTCCAGGTCCGCGATGCGGTACACCTGCGGCGCGCCTCCGTCCGTGCGGGCGGACGTGCGGCGCAGCACGGCCTTGACGCGCGCCATCACCTCGCGCGGCCGGAAGGGCTTCACGACGTAGTCGTCCGCGCCGAACTCCAGGCCGAGCACCTGGTCCGTCTCCTCGGCGCGGGCCGTGACGAGGATCACGGGCGTCTGACCGTCGGCCCGCACGGCCTTCAGGACGTCCATGCCGCTCAGGCCGGGGAGCATCAGGTCCAGCAGCAGCAGGTCGGGCCGGGCGGCGCGGTACAGGCTGAGGGCGGCCTTGCCGTCGGCGGCCTTCTCGACGCGGTGTCCTTCCTGCTTGAGGTAGGCTTCCAGCACCGCCGCGATCTGCGGTTCATCTTCGACGACCAGGACGAGTGCGCTCATGAGGGTATGGTAGGCCGGATCGGAGAAGGTTTGTCTCAGATTCCGCGCGTCTCTTCGCTGAATCTTCACACGGACTCCACCAAGCCTTCGTGCCCTGCTGGGAGGATGCCAGGTATGACCCGCCTGCCGCCCCGACTTCCGCTGCTGGCCCTGCTGCCTGCCCTGCTGTTCGGGGCGGGGCTGAGTCCGGCCCTGGCGCAGACGGCCGCGCCCACCAGCCCGGCCACCGCTCCGACCCCTGCCGCTCCGTCCCCCGCCACAACCGCCCCGGCCCCGGCGACCCCGGCCACGACCCCTCCGGCCACTCCCGCGCCCACCACCCCCACTCCGGCAGAGGCGGCCCCCGCCACGCCTGCCACCCCGGCGGCCCCGCCCACCCCAGCCACACCTGTCCCCGCGTCCACCGACACCACCCCCGCTCCCTTCACCCTGCAGGACGCCCTGAACGGCGTGACGGCCAGTGCCAGCTACCGGCAACTGCAGCTGACGCTCGCGGCCGCGCAGGCCCAGGCGCAGGCCGCGCAGGCCAGCACCGGCTTCACGGCCGGCGTGAGCGGCAGCCTGAACACCACCGCGACCGGCAGCACCGACACCGCCGGCGCCAGCACCTCCACGTCCGCCAGCGTCACCGCGACCGCCAGTCTGCCCGTCCTGCCGTGGGCGACCGCGAACCTGAACGCCCAGACGGCCGCCCGCGCGTACAGCGTCGCGCAGGTCACGTTCGCGCAGGCCACCGCCGCCCTCAGGAGCAGCGCCGAGCAGGCGTACGGGCGGGCTGTGACCGCGCAGCTGAACCTGGAGATCGCGGGCGCGAACCTCACGCTCACCGAGCGGCAACTCGCGCAGGTGACGGCCTTCCAGGCGAACAACAACGCCACCGTGCAGAGCGTCCAGACCGCGCAGGCCGCCGTGCAGACCGCGCAGACGGCCCTGCAGAGCGCCCGGAACGAACTGGGGTCCGCCCGGCAGGCGCTCGGTACCCTGACGGGCCGCGACCTGAGCGCGGCCACCTTCAGCACCGACCTGGGCGGCATGCTCGCCCTGACGGCCCTCCCGACCGTGCAGGCCGCGCAGGTGGCCGCGCAGGCTTTCAGTCCCGCGCTCGCCAGCGCGCAGAAGGCCGTCACGGACGCGCAGGCGAGCGTCACGACCGCCCAGCGTGCCCGCCGCCTGCCGGACGCGACGCTCAGCGCCCAGTACGGCCCCGGCACCAGCAGCGCCCGCACCGGCCTGAGCGGCAGCCTGAACCTGCAGTCGGGCGTCGCCAGCGCCAGCTACACGCAGGGCTTCGGGAGCAGCGGCGCGGCGTCGTCCCTGGCGCTGGGCCTGAGCGCGAACTTCAACGTGCTCGACCCGGCTGCCGACGGCACCCTGAAGGTCGCGCAGCTGCAGCTGCAGCAGGCGCAGGCGGCCGTGCAGGTGCAGACGGCCACCGTCAGCCAGAACGTGCAGGACGCGTACGACGCCGCGCAGGTCGCCGCGCAGGCGATCTCTGCCCGGCAGACGAGCGTCACGGCGTACACCACCGCCCTGGACACCGTGCAGGCGCGCCTCGCGGTGGGCCTCTCCACCGAGACGGACCTCCTGAACGCCCGGATCGCGCTCGCGCAGGCGAAACGCGACCTGAACACCGCGCAGATCACGGCCCTGACGAGCGCCGCGCAGCTCGCCGCCCTGACCGGCCTGACGGGAGCGCCCTGACCCACACGCCCGCCACCGCCCGACCACCCCACCCCGACCACCCGGCACGCTGACCCGCCCAGCACCGCCGCGCCCGCCCCGGAGGCCCCATGAACCCGCGACCCGCCCACACCCGCCCGCACCTGACCGCCCCCACCGTCCTTCTGACCGCCTTTCTCGCCGTGACGACCGCGCACGCCCAGGCCGCCACCAGCATCACGCTGCCCGCCGCCGTCGCCTCCGCCCTGACCGCCGGGTCCACCGTCCGTGACGCGCAGGCGGGCGTCACGTCCGCCGCCAGCACCCTCAGGGCCGTGCAGGCCGACCCCTCCACCCTCGCGGGCGCGCTGCTCTCCGCGCAGCAGGACAGCACCCTCGCGCAGGCGCAGCTCACGCAGGCCCGCCTGACCGCCACCCAGAACGCCGTCACCGCCTACACCGCCCTCTACCAGACGCAGGAACAGATCACCCTCCAGCAGCTCCAGATTCAGGTGGACACCAAGAACCTGCAGGTCGCTCAGGTGAAACTCAGCACCAGAAACGGCACCGCCCTCGACGTGCAGAACGCCCAGAACACCCTGAACAGCAGCCGCCAGGCCCTGCAGGACGCCCAGGCGCAACTCCTCGTGAACAGCCAGAAGCTCGCGAACGTGATCGGCAGGCCCGGCACGTACACGGCCGCCGCGCCCGCCACGCCGCCCGCCGTGCGCGCCAACACCACCCTCAGCAGCACGTACGCCGCCCTGCTGAAGGACCGACAGGCGGTCGAGACGGCCACCCTGAACGTCAAACTCGCCGACAACGAATTCACGGCCCGCGTCACGCTCGACCAGGCGCGCACCACCCTCGCGAGCGCGCAGAGCACCCTCGCCACCGACCAGAAGACGTACCTGACGACGCTCGCCACCGCGCAGAGCAGCGCCGAGGCCGCGCAGGCCAGCTACCAGACGGCCCTGCAGGCCGAAGCGAACGCCCAGACCAGCTACAAGCAGGACGCCGTGCGCCTCCAGAGCGGCACGATCAGCGCCGTCGCGCTGCTGCAGAGCCAGCTGACCCTCAAGAAAGCGCAGTACGCCCGCGCGCAGGCGCTCGTGGCGCTCTGGCAGTCGCTCGCAGCGCTCAGCACCGCCAGCGGCCAGGACGCCACCGGCCTCGCCAGGTAACGCCCGAACAGAGGAGGCGCCCCCGGAGCGTGACTTCCGGGGGCGCCTCCTGTCCTGCTGCGCCCGGGGGGCGTCACACGGGTTCCGTCCGGTCAGCCCGGCAGGTGGTTCAGGCCCGACGGACCGGAGATCATACGGTGTTGATCCGATTCCAGGGATGCCGGGAACAGCACCGACATCCCTTCTTGGGCAGAACGGACGCTCTACAGGACGCCTGCCCGCTTCTTGGGCAAAACAGCGCCCTGCAGGACGCTTGCCCGCTTCCACCTCCTCAACACCGGACTTGTTGGTGCTCGCGGTCGGGCGGCGGCTTCGCGTTCCGCTCGGCTGAACTCTACAAGTTCAGCTCAAAACCGTATCACACGTCCGGGTAGATCTTCAGTTCCGTGAGGTGCGCGCGTGGGGGGCGCGTCAGGGCGTGCGCGATGCTCTGCGCCATGCCGCGCGGGTCGATGGTCGCCTCCCACGTCATGCCCGCCTCCCGGTTGGTGGGCGTGTCGATGGCGCCCATCGGGTACACCACGCACCCCCGGACGCCCTTGCCTTTCAGTTCGTCGTGCAGGCTCAGCACGTATGCCGCGACGGCCGCCTTGCTGGCCGTGTACAGCGCGGCGCCCTTGCCGCTCATGCGGGCCGCCTGCGCGGCACTGACGCCCACGATCATGCCTTCCTTCTGCTTGAGCATGTGCGGCAGCACGCCCTGCACCGCGTGGAAGAGGGTCGTCATGTTGGCGGTCATCATGCCGTTCAGGTCGTCGGGCGTGGCCTTATGGGCGTCCTGCATGCCGTACGCGCCGACCGTGTGCACCAGCGCGTCCACCTTGTGCCTGCGCAGCTCCTCGATGCTGGCGGGGTCGGACAGGTCGAGGTCCAGCACCTCGGTGGCCGGGACGCGGTCCTCGGCACGTTTGAGGCTCTCGCCGCGCCCGACCAGAATGAGTTCCGCGCCTGCGTCCACGAGTTCCTGCGCGACGGCGGTGGCCAGCGCCCCGCCCGCTCCGGTCAGCATGATGGTGGTTCCGCTCAAGTTCGCCATGCGTTCAGCGTACCCGGAATGCGGCAGGGCGGCGTGATGGAAAAGTTCAGGGAGCGTTGGTGCGCCGCCCCCAGCCTGCACGGGCGGAGGGAGTGCAGGAACAACGGGCGAGGGGCGGCCCGTCCAGCGCCGGGGCCGCCCCTCGCCTGCTCGTTTCTGCCCGGGGTGACGAGCCGCGCGTCACCCGTCCGCTCCGGCTCCCGCCGGTCAGGACATCGACCTGACCGGCCTTCGCGTCACTTCAGGGTTTTCGCCCAGCTGAGGATGGCGGCGTTCGTGGCGTTCGCCTTCTCGAAGGTCGCGGCGTGCCCGGCGCCCGGAATGAGGACCAGCTTGCTGCCCGCGATGCCGTTGTGCATCTTCATGGCGAGCTCGGTGGGCGTGAGGTTGTCCTCCAGGCCGAACACCAGCAGGGTCGGGACCTTGATGGTCGCCAGGACGGGGTTCGCGTCGGGGCGTGTGGCGAGCGCGTTGCCGCCCGCGACCGTGCCGTTCAGGCTGGCCTGCTTCACGAGGCCGCTCAGGAACTGCACCTGGTTCGGCATCTTCATGCGGCTCTCGCCGGTCAGCATGCGGGGCAGGATGCCGGGCACGAGGCTCGCGACGCCCATCTGCTGCGCCTGCTGGGCGTTGCCGCGCCAGCTGGCGGCCTCGGCAGTCCCGGCCGGGTCGGCGGTCGTGTCGATGAACACGAGGCCCGTGAAGCGCTCGGGGCTCATGCGGTACATCTGCAGGAGCGTCATGCCGCCCATGCTCATGCCGCCCACCACGGCGCTCTTCAGGCCGAGGGCGTCCATGGTGCCCAGGATGCTGCGCGCATAGAACTCGATGCTGGCCTCGTTGCCCTGCAGGGTGCTCCTGCCGAAGCCGGGCAGGTCCACCGTGATGACCTGGTACCCGGCGGCGACGAGGGCCGCACGGTTGTTCTTGAACAGCTCGCCGGACAGCGGGTAGCCGTGAATGAGCAGCATGGGTCGGCCCCTGCCTTCGGCCTTGAAGAACACCCGGGCGCCCGTCACGTCCACCATGCCGCTCGCGGGGATCCTGCCGTTCATGAGGGCGCTGCCCATCCGGACGGGCGTCATGGGCATGCCGGGCATCGCCTGCGTCTGCATGGCCTGGCCCGGCATCTGCTGGCCCTGCATGGTCTGACCCTGGACGGGCTGGGCGGGAATGGCGTTCTGAGCGGACGCCGCGCTGACGGGCAGGACGGTGAGGGCGAACGTGAGGAGCGAACGGTTGAAGTGACGCATGCTGTGCCTCCTGGGCAGAAAGGAAAGGGGGGATGAGAGCGGCCCGTGAGGTGCTGTTCGCAGGGGCGCTGGGTATGCAAGGGGCACTGTACCCGCCCCCGGCGCGCCCGCTGCGGAGCTTCAAGGAAGGTTCAGCGGCCCCTGTGCGTCTCCTCAAGGGTTGCCCCATGCCGCCCGAAGGAACCATGACGGTCCGCTCAAGGCCGCCCCGCCCGCACACCCGCCCGAAACGCGGCGCGACTCCCGCTCAGCGCGGAACGCGGCGGTACACTGGGCGGCGAACGACGGCCCGCCACACCCGCACCTCGACCGGGCGGCCCACCCGCCCCCTCACCCGCAAGGACGTGACCCATGACCGAGCAGCGACCCAGCCTCACCGACCTCCCCGCCTGGAAGGCCCTCCAGGCGCACCACCAGCAGACGCACGACACCACCCTCGGTGAGCTGTTCGCGCAGGACGCCACGCGCGGCGAGCGCCTCACGCTCGAAGCCGCGGGCCTGTACCTCGACTACTCCAAGAACCGCGTCACGGACGACACCCTGAAGCTCCTCGTGCAGCTCGCGCAGGAGGCGGGCGTCGAACAGAAGCGCGACGCGATGTTCGCGGGCGAGAAGATCAACGTCACCGAGGACCGCGCCGTGCTGCACACCGCCCTGCGCGCTCCGCGCAGCGCGACCGTCATGGTGGACGGCCGCAACGTCGTCCCGGACGTGCACGAGGTGCTGGACCGCATGGCGGACTTCGCGCGGCAGGTGCGGGACCGCACGTGGCTCGGCCACACCGGCAAACCCATCACGAACATCGTCAACATCGGCATCGGCGGCTCCGACCTGGGGCCCGTCATGGCGTACCGCGCGCTGGAATTCTACGCGGACCGCGGCCTCACGCTGCGCTTCGTGTCGAACGTCGACGGGACGGAATTCGTGGAAGCCGTCCGCGACCTGAACCCCGAAGAGACGCTGTTCATCGTGAGTTCCAAGACCTTCACCACGCAGGAAACCATGGCGAACGCCGGGAGCGCCCGCGCATGGACGCTCGCTGCGCTGCACGACGACGTCGCCATCGCCCGGCACTTCGTGGCCGTGTCCACCAACGCCACCGCCGTCCAGAAGTTCGGGATCGACACCCGCAACATGTTCGGCTTCTGGGACTGGGTCGGCGGACGGTACAGCATGGACAGCGCCATCGGCCTGAGCCTCATGCTCGCCATCGGGCCGGGTCAGTACGAGGAACTCCTCGCGGGCTTCCACGACATGGACGAGCACTTCCGCACCGCGCCCCTGCACGCCAACATGCCCGCCCTGCTCGCCCTGATCGGACTGTGGTACGACGACTTCTACGACGCGCAGACGCTCGCCGTCCTCCCGTACGACCATTACCTCTCGCAGTTCAGCGCGTACCTGCAGCAGCTCGACATGGAAAGCAACGGCAAGCACGTCACGCTGGACGGCCACACCGTCACGTACCAGACGGGACCCGTCATCTGGGGCCAGCCGGGCACGAACGGCCAGCACGCCTTCTACCAGCTGATCCACCAGGGCACGAAACTCATCCCGTGCGACTTCATCGGCTTCGTGAACACCCTCAACCTGCTCGGCGAGCACCACGACCTGCTGATGGCGAACGTGTTCGCGCAGACCGAAGCGCTCGCGTTCGGCAAGACGCTCGACCAGGTGCTCGCCGAGGGCGTGCCCGCCGACCTCGCCCCGCACCGCGTGTTCGACGGGAACCGCCCCACCAACACGCTCCTCGCGGACACGCTCACGCCGCGCGTGCTGGGCGCCATGATCGCCCTGTACGAGCACAAGGTCTTCGTGCAGGGCGCCGTGTGGAACATCAACAGCTTCGACCAGTGGGGCGTGGAGCTGGGCAAGGTCCTGGCGAGCCGCATCGTGCCGGAACTGCAGGCGGACGCCGCGCCGGACCTGACGCACGACAGCAGCACCAACGCCCTCATCCGCCGCTACCGCGCAGGCCGGGGCCGCAACTGAACTGATACCGCACAGAACTCAAGGCGTCCTGGCGAGCGGAGCAAACCGGCATGACCTGACGCCGACCACCTGAACCGAGAGCGGGCCGCCCACACCAGGGGCGGCCCGCTTCACGTTCCTTCGTTCACTCGCCGCGCTCGCACGCCAGCCCGTTGTGGTTCCGGTCCAGCGTCGTCCGGTACCCCAGCACGCCCAGACGCAGCGGCGCACGCCCCGCCGCCCGCACCGCCGCGCACGACCGGAAGTACACCACGCCCCGGCCCGCCAGCGGCGCACTGGCACTCACGGGCCGCGTCAGGGCACGCGACACGTACCCGCCCCGCCCGCCCACCGTCGTCCGGCACCACTGCCCCCGGCACGCCACGATCAGCAGCGTGCCCTTCGGCACGACGCTCAGCACGCGGCCCGACACGCCCGGCGAACGGCGCAGGTTCACGCTGCCCGTCGTGACGGCCGTCGCCGCCTGCGCCGTGGTCAGGCACGCCACACTCAGGGCCAGGATTCGCATCATGTTCTTCATGCGTTCAGCAGACACGCCGTGCCTGACCCGCACCTGACTGCCAGCAGGGGAGACGCAGCACACGCACACGCCAGGGGGGACGACCGTCACCGCCACCCCGACCCGCCCAAGCAGAAGCTCAGGTGAAAATTCAGATAGTAACACCCCTTCTGTACGTTTTGAGGGCGAAAGCCAAAAGAAGAAGTATCGTGATTAAACGCAAAGGCTTAAAAATAGGATGCTAATTCCTGGATAATCTACGATCACGCATTTTGTTTAGCGAGTCATTCAGAACATCCATGTCTCTTTGCGGTATGATTTGGCTCCCTTTTAATAAAATTTTGTTTGTGAATTCGACCGCCTCGCCAAAACTTGTATCATCTTTTCCTTCCCGGAATATATCATCTAATGTATCTATATTGCTTCCTATGCCGGTTGGAATAATGATGCGCATGCGCGATACCTCTGATGGCACCATCTCAAGGACCCCGCCGCCAAAACTGCGCCCTTCAATTTCTGCGGATAGCAACGTTAAAGAGTTATGAAAGGCACAAATGAAGTCTGTTTCGTTTATGGAAGGATTTTTGATAAGCCTTCCTCTATATATAGTGTCAGTTGTTAACGCATCATGTTGGTTATATATTACCCTCGGGGAGTAATGAGAACGCTTGGAAAGAAGAATCTTGCCGCCAACCATATTTGGTATCCGATACCAAGGCTTTCTCACTGTGCATTTGTATCTTTTGTCAAGGTTTACTTCTTCCCCAATTTTAATATATTCAGACGGCTTTTCATAATCTAAAGGGTCAGGTTTTTCCGGTGAAAAATTGAGTATATAAGATTTTTCATCCATTGATATAGACTTTCTATGATCAAGACGTGTGTAGACTGCGCCTCTAGATTGCCTCGACCTTGCTAATAAAGGCTCTGCCCATGGTTCTAGTTCGAAAGCTTGCATTGTTGAATGATCTATACAAAAGTAATCGTTCGCTCCCGTCACAATCGAGACATCAAACTTTACAAATTTATTGACCAAGTCAGTCCTGCTCTGAATATCCTCATAAACCGAAAGTTGTTTAGAATTTAAAAGATATCTATACCATGTGTCGTTATTGACTATTGTGTGTAACCATTCTTCTTGATTACGATCTGGATAATGCTGTATAAAACGGACAACATTATTCCCGCTAGCCCTCCTGCCGCTTATTATGAGCGTTTCTTGTAAAACACCTTCAAATATTTTTGGTGGAAACACGTCGATTGTAAGTTCAGAGCAATTACTTAAAAGCCATTTTCTAAATTGTTTTGCGGCCACCCCAGCTAAAGATTCGTCAGGAATGATAAAGGCAAAAGTACCACCGTTCTTTAATTTAGATATCGATGAAATAACAATTGGCACCCAAATATTAGCCACTCTCTTTATATCAATATTGTTTTCAAGCGATATTTTGTCAATACTCTTCTTGTCTGCTTCTGATGTAAATTGATATCTGACATAAGGTGGATTACCTACTACGATATCATATCCTCCGATATCGGTATGGGCATCAAAGTATGACTTGTTAATAATATTGCCCTGAATTTGGAAACGTATCAATTTAGCACTCGATTTTAGTGCCTCCTCTTTTAATATTTCAATGCCAGTAAAATCGACTTCGTTCGAAATGGTGCTGCGACTGAAACCGGTTATGAAAGCACCGTCTCCACAAGAAGGTTCTAGTACTTTTAAATTTGATATGTGTGATTTCAGTGATATAGCACGTGAGATTGCAAGATCGACTAATTTACTTGGCGAATAAAAACCGCCGCGCAGCTTATCTGTCGTAAGAGTATCTGAAGTTTTCACTGAAATGATTATATCTGCACTGAAGCTTTTTGACAACTTGAATCCTAGTCTGCATAATTTTGTTTAAAAGATTAGAAGGAGTGCAAGATGAAAATTATTAGTCAGCCACTCAAAAGCAGTCAAACCGCATTGGATCATTTAAAAAAAGCTCTTCTCGATCCAAATATAACATCACTCACTTTTATCGTCGCATGGGCGAAGGCTAGTGGTTTAAAACTTATTGAAAGCGAGTTAAAAGATCTAAAGACGAAGAAAATAGCTAGTAGGATAATACTTGGGATCGATGAAGGGGGTGCGACCATTGAGGGAATTGATATGGCTATTCAGCTCTTTGAAGAATGCTATATATATCACAATAAATCCCGTGGGACATTTCATCCAAAAGTTTACAGGTTTGAATCAAATACTTCGTCGATAATGATTGGCTCAAGCAATCTTACGTTCGGCGGACTTAGTTATAACTACGAATCTAATGTAATATTAGAAGCGCACGATGTAGATTTCGCATTTATGAGTTCTGAAATAGATGGTTACATAGCTACTATTATGTCCGATACTAGTTGTTTATTCAAAATTGATAATGGCAATAAAAGCGCAATTTACTCTAATCCGATATATAAAGTAAAGTCCGAGAAAAGACCGCCAATAGGTGGCGTGAGTGTTGGAAGATCTGGGTTGAAGCCATCAGTATTTGGACGCAGTATATTGCCACTAGCTCCTGTTCAGAGAGTACGTAAGGCAGTAAAGTCTATTAAGAAAATTAAAAAACTCCGCCCATCAATCAATGGGAAGCCATCATTGCCTTTGAGTCCATCAACGGTGATCAGAAGATGGGTGAAAAAACTGAATACAACTGATTCGCAACAAGTGAATCCTGGATCAAACCCTACAGGTAATCTTAGACTGTCAAAGGCTCAAAACAACATTACTTCCCAAACGTATTTTAGGGGAATATTTTTTTCAAGCCTCGTCTGGACTTCGGCACCTGTAACATCTCTTGTAATGACCCATAAAGAAATTGCAAGTTTGGACGCTTATGTATATTTCGATGGCATTTACTATGGTATATTTCAGATTGAGATCTCGCATTCTACCAGTCGTATTGCCTCACAAGCGAATATTGCAAGTGTTTTACATTGGAGGCGACTGTTGCCAATTCTTACGTCTTCAAATTATAAAGGTGGATACGTCTCGATTGAACTGAATGCAAGCGGCGAGTATATCATCAGGGTTGATAAATCCCCATCTTCAATACCTATATCATTGCCTTAGTTGTTACTGTTTTAACCAACCCTGCAAGCTCTTGACTGGCAACTCTTTACCCTGTGCTGCAGCAATTGCCTTGGCGGTCCACTCGGCCCCTTCCTTGGTGCTCACAATCGGCACGCCGCGTTCCAGCGCCGTGCGGAGCAGCTGGCTGCCGGTCACGTCGATCAGCAGGTCGGGGAGGGTGTCGCCGTCCTGCGTGCGGGTGACGGTCAGTCCGGCGCGGGTGAGGTCGGCGGCCACGTCGTCGAGGCCCTCGCCGAGCAGCAGCGCCACACCCTCGAGGGGCAGGTTGCTCTTGGCCCCCAGTTCAGCGCGGTAGTACGCGAGGTAGGGGTCGGCGTCGATGCCCATGCTCTCGCCGGTGCTCTTCATCTCCGGCCCCAGGATGGGCAGCACGCCCCGGAACTTCAGGAATGGCAGGTGCACTTCCTTGACGCTGTACATGGCGGGGGTGGGCGTCTCGGTGAACCCGATCTGTTCCAGCGTCTGCCCGACGGCGATGCGGGCGGCGTACTTGGCGAGCGGGTGCCCGACGGCCTTGCTGACGTAGGGCACGGTGCGGCTGGCGCGCGGGTTGGCTTCCAGGATGTACGGCGTGCCGTCCTTGATGGCCCACTGGACGTTCATCAGGCCCTTCACGCCGAGTTCCAGCGCGAGGCGTTCGGTGGTGGCCTTGATGGTGGCGGTCAGCTCACTGCTCAGGCTGACGGGCGGGATGATGCAGGCGCTGTCGCCCGAGTGGACTCCGGCGGCCTCGATGTGCTCCATGATGCCCGCGACGACGGCGGTGTGGCCGTCGCAGAGCGTGTCCACGTCGAGTTCCAGTGCGCCTTCCAGGTACTGGTCGAGGAGGATGCTGGGTTGCCCTTCGACGGCGGCGTACACCTCGTCGAGGTACGTCTGGAGTTCCTCGGCGCTGCGGACGGTGCGCATGGCGCGGCCGCCGAGGACGTAGCTGGGGCGGGCCATGAGCGGGAAGCCGAGGCGGGCGGCCAGTTCCTGCGCTTCGCCCGCGTTCTGCGCGACGAGGCCCCGGGGCTGCGGGATGCCGAGGCGTTCGCACAGCGCGTTGAAGCTGGCGCGGTCCTCGGCCTCGTCGATGGTGGCCGGGCTCGTCCCGATGATGGGCGCGCCTGCCGCTTCCAGCCTCGCGGCCAGTTTCAGGGGCGTCTGCCCGCCGAGCTGCACGATCACGCCGATGGGCTTCTCATGCTCGACGATGTTCATGACGTCCTCGAAGGTGAGCGGCTCGAAGTACAGGCGGTCGGCGGTGTCGTAGTCGGTGCTGACCGTCTCGGGGTTGCTGTTCACCATGATGGTCTCGTACCCGAGGTCCTGCAGCGCCCAGACGGCGTGCACGGTGGCGTAGTCGAACTCCACGCCCTGCCCGATGCGGTTGGGGCCGCTGCCCAGGATCACGACCTTGGGCTTGTCGGTGGCGGTCACCTCGTCTTCCCACTCGTAGGTGCTGTAGTGGTACGGGGTGTGCGCCTCGAACTCGGCGGCGCACGTGTCCACGGTCTTGTAGACGGGCGTGGCGCGGGCGGCCTTGCGGATGGCGCGCACGTCCAGTTCGCTCAGGCCGACGATCTCGCCGATGCGGGCGTCGCTGAAGCCAAGGCGTTTCACTTCGCGCCAGTACTCGTACTTCCACTCGCGGATCGGGCCGAGGTCCAGGATCTCGCTTTCGGCCGCGACGATCTCGTGCAGCTGCCCCAGGAACCACGGGTCGATCCTGGTGGCCTCGAAGAGCTGCTCCCTGGTCTCGCCGCGCCGCAGCAGTTCGATGAGTGCCTCCAGGCGGCGCGGGTTGGGGTACAGCAGGGCGCGCAGGTCGTCCACGCTCATCTGGGCGTACAGGCCGCGCGTGTCGCTCTCGGTGCTGCGCAGTGCCTTCTGCAGGCTTTCCTTGAAGGTGCGGCCCACGGCCATCACCTCGCCCACGCTGCGCATCTGCGTGCCCAGGTGGTCAGAGGTGCCGGGGAACTTCTCGAACGCGAAGCGCGGGATCTTGGTGACGACGTAGTCGATGCTCGGCTCGAAACTGGCGGGCGTGACGCGCGTGATGTCGTTCGGCAGTTCGTCGAGGTGGTACCCGACGGCCAGGAGTGCCGCGATCTTCGCGATGGGGAACCCGGTCGCCTTGCTGGCCAGCGCGCTGGAGCGGCTCACGCGCGGGTTCATCTCGATCACGATGACGCGCCCGTTGTCGGGGTTGACCGCGAACTGGATGTTGCTGCCGCCCGTCGCCACGCCGATCTCGCGGATGATGGCTAAGCTCTGGTCGCGCAGACGCTGGTACTCCACGTCGCTGAGCGTCTGGGCGGGCGCGACGGTGATGCTGTCGCCGGTGTGCACGCCCATCGGGTCGAAGTTCTCGATGCTGGTGATGATGATGACCGTGTCGGCCGTGTCACGCATCACTTCCAGCTCGTACTCCTTCCAGCCCAGGATGCTTTCCTCCAGCAGCACGCTGGTCACGGGGCTGTCGCGCAGGCCGCCCTCGGTGATGTCGAGGAACTCCTCGTACGTGTGCGCGATGCCGCCGCCCGTCCCGCCGAGCGTGAAGCTGGGCCGGATCACGATGGGCAGCCCGATCTCCTTCTGGTACTCCACGGCCTCATCCATGCTGTGCACCATCCGGCCGCGCGCCGTCTCCACGCCGATCTTCGCCATGGCCGCCTGGAACAGCTCGCGGTCCTCGCCCTTCTTGATGGCTTCGACGCCCGCGCCGATCAGTTCCACGCCGTACTTCTCCAGCACGCCCTGCTCGTGCAGGTCCATCGCGAGGTTCAGGGCCGTCTGCCCGCCCAGCGTCGGGAGGAGCGCGTCGGGCTTCTCGAGCGCGATGACGCGCTCCACGAATTCCGTCGTGAGCGGCTCCAGGTACGTGGCGTCCGCGAGGTCGGGGTCCGTCATGATGGTCGCCGGGTTGCTGTTGACCAGCACCACGCGGTACCCCTCGCCCTTGAGGGCCTTGAGAGCTTGTGTTCCGCTGTAATCGAACTCGGCCGCCTGCCCAATCTGGATGGGGCCGCTGCCGAGGATCAGGATGGTCTGGAGATCAGTGCGCTTGGGCATTCCAGAGAGTCAGTATGGCACGGAAAGGCAGGGGAGGGGTGAGGGGCCTGTATGGTTATGCAGGCGGGCCGGGGCAGGCGTCCTGGCGGAGCGCGGCCTGCTGGCGCTCCAGGTGCTCCCACCCTGCACCATCGTCTGGGAAGTGCAGGCCCCCGGCTTCGGCCTCTCGAAGGACCTGAGCGGCCGCTGCCGGATCGCCGCCCCGGACGACGGCGTACCGTCGAATTCGCGGAACTCAGCCCGGCGTTCTCTGTGCGTTCTCTGTGCAGACCGGCCTCGACGCATCTGCAGGAGGCACATCCGGGAGCTGCGGCCGGGCCTGTCTGCCGGTGCCGTGCGCGGCTCTCATGTCGGCACGGTTCGTGAGCTGCGGCTGAGACGGTGAAGTTCTCCCCCCGCCGCCTCACCGGGCTGGGGGGGTGAAAAAAGCAAGGGCGGACCGCGTCTGATGCCCGCGCGCTGCACTGAAAATGCTGTGCTGAAGGGCGATTCTCTGTGTTTTTAGTACGGTGCATGAATTGCCCTGTAAGTTCCGATTCAGAATTTCTAAGGGCCTCGTCAGCTTGCCGCACCTATACTCGTCTCATGAAGAAGACGCTGCTCACCCTGACCGCCCTCGCTGCCCTCGCCTCGACCGCTTCCGCCGCGAACTACATCGGCGGCTCCATCGGCTCCGGCGCGACCATCCACTACCAGAGCGACCTGACCTCCACCTCGGCGGTCCGTTACGGCCTGAACCTGTCCTTCGTGGGCCTCAGCTCCAGTGGCCTGACCCTCGGCGGCGGCGTGGACTACCTGAACGACGTCAGCAACCAGGGCTTCGGCGGCCTGAACCCCTACTACGGCTTCGGTCTGGACGCGGGCGTCGCACTCGGCAGCGTCACCGGCGTCAGCATCTACCCGCACGTCCTGGGCGGCCTGAAGTACAACGTCTCCACCCCCCTCAGCGTCTTCGGTGAGCTGAGCGCCGGCCCCAGCATCACGGTCGCCAACAGCAACACCGGCATCGGCTTCGGCTACGGCGCCCGCATCGGCGTGAACTACCGCCTGAACTGATCTCCCGTTCAGAGGCTCCCCCCAGAGCACAGCACCCCGGCCAGCGCGCCGGGGTGTTCTGTTGTGCTCGGCGCGCGGCGGTATCCAGATTTGTCCAGACGGCCCGCTTGCCGTCTGGGGCGTGCGGGGCCACAGTGGGCGCATGCCGACCCTGCACGCGCGTTCTGCCCTGGCGGCCGAGAGCATCTTCTCGGTCATGAGTCGCCTCGCCGTGCAGCACGGCGCCGTGAATCTCGGGCAGGGCTTTCCGGCCGGGGCGCCGCCGGACTTCCTGCTGGACGCGCTGCGGGCGGGGGCGGGCGTCACGGACCAGTACACGGCCCCGGCGGGCCTGCCTGCCCTGCGCGAGGCGCTCGCGGCGGACCTGGGCGTGCGGTCGGAGCAGGTGAGCGTGACGTGCGGCGCGACCGAGGCGCTGCATGCCCTCGCGGACGCGCTGTACGGGCCGGGCGACGAGGTGCTGATGTTCGAGCCGGTGTTCGACGTCTACCGCCCGCAGGCGCAGCTGAGCGGCGCGCGGCCCGTGCCCGTCCCCATGACGCTCACGCGGGACGGGTGGAGTCCGGACCTGGACGCGCTGGAGCGGCTGGTCACGCCGCGCACGCGGGCGCTGCTCGTCAACAACCCGCACAACCCGACCGGGCACGTGTTCACGCCGCAGGAACTCGCGCGGCTGGTGGACGTGGCGCGCACGCACGACCTGTGGATCGTGGCGGACGAGGTGTACGACGAGCTGTACTTCGCGGGGCCGCCCACGCCGCTGCGGACGCTGGCGCCGGAGCGGACGTTCACGGTCGGCAGTGCCGGGAAGCGCCTGGAGGCGACCGGGTGGCGGGTCGGGTGGGTGGTGTCGCCGGTGGGCGTGTCGCCGGGCGTGTCGGGCCTGCATCAGTGGGCGACGTTCTGCGCGCCCGCACCGCTGCAGGCGGCGGTCGCGGCGGCCCTGCCGGTGGCGCGGGCGCGGGACTTCTACGGGGAGCTGCGCGCGGCGTACGGGGCGCGCATGCGGCTCCTCGCGAGTGGGCTGCGGGCCCTGGGGCTGGAGGTGCAGGTGCCGGGCGGCACGTATTTCCTGACGGCGCTCGCGCCGGGAGTGGACGCACGGCGGCTGGTGGAGGAGGGCGGCGTGGCCGTCATTCCGGGGGACGCGTTCTACGCGCAGGGGGCGGCGCCGGAGGGGCTGGTGCGGCTGGCGTTCTGCAAGCCGCAGGAGGAGATCCTGCGGGCCCTGGAGCGGCTGGAGGCGTACCTGGGTGCCTGAGGTCTGGAGGGGCGTGACCGGAACGTGATCCCGGCTTGCATAGCTATGCGGTACGGGCGTATATTCATTCAAAGAATGACCGCCCTGCCCCTCCGACGCTGACGCCCGCCTCCTCCCGCCACGGGAACAGAGGCCGCGCCGACACGCCCGGAGGGGCTCGTGCTGCCGCCCCACACCCGGCCCACGCACGCCCCACCCGCACCGCCCGCACAGGGGCAGACACACCGCACCCGAAGACAGGAGAGAATACCCCCATGACCCAACCCACCACCGACCAGACCGCCCGCAAAGACAAGATCGTGCTCGCGTACAGCGGCGGCCTCGACACCAGCATCATCCTCAAATGGCTGCAGACCGAGAAGAACTACGACGTGGTCTGCTTCACCGCCGACCTCGGCCAGGGCGACGAGGTCGAGGAAGCCCGCGTCAAGGCCCTCAACACCGGCGCCGTCGCCGCCTACGCCCTCGACCTCAAGGAAGAGTTCGTGCGCGACTACGTGTTCCCCATGTTCCGCTCCTCGGCCCTGTACGAGGGCTACTACCTGCTCGGCACCAGCATCGCCCGGCCCCTCATCGCCAAGAAGATGGTCGAGATCGCCGCGAAGGAAGGCGCGGTCGCCGTGTCGCACGGCGCGACCGGCAAAGGCAACGACCAGGTCCGCTTCGAGATGACCGCCTACGCCCTCAACCCCGACATCGTCACCGTCGCCCCCTGGCGCGACTGGACCTTCCAGGGCCGCGCGGACCTCGAAGCGTTCGCCCGCGAGCACGGCATTCCCGTCCCCACCACCAAGAAGGACCCCTGGAGCACCGACGCGAACATGCTGCACATCAGCTACGAGGGCGGCATCCTCGAAGACCCGTGGGCCGAACCGCCCGCGCACATGTTCAAGCTCACCGTGGACCCCGCCGACGCGCCCGCCGACGCCGAGTACGTCGAGATCGAATTCGAGGCCGGGAACCCCGTCGCCATAGACGGCGAACAGCTGAGCCCCGCCAGCCTGCTGGCGAAAGCCAACGCGCTCGCCGGACGGCACGGCGTGGGCCGCCTCGACCTCGTCGAGAACCGCTTCGTCGGCATGAAATCACGCGGCGTGTACGAAACGCCCGGCGGCACCCTCCTGTACCACGCCCGCCGCGCCGTCGAGAGCCTCACGCTCGACCGCGAGGTCCTGCACCAGCGCGACCAGCTCGCCCCCAAGTACGCCGAACTCGTGTACAACGGCTTCTGGTTCGCGCCCGAACGCGAGGCGCTGCAGGTGTACTTCGACCACGTCGCGGCCAGCGTGACCGGCACGGCCCGCATCAAGCTGTACCGCGGCAACGCCACCGTCGTCGGCCGCAAGGCCCCCGCCAGCCTGTACGACAAGGACCTCGTCAGCTTCGAGGCGGGCGGCGACTACAACCAGCACGACGCGGGCGCCTTCATCAAACTCAACGCCCTGCGCATGCGCGTCCAGGCCCGCGTGCAGGCCAAGGCGGGCAAGCAAGTCCAAGAGCAAGAGGCCTGAGTTGAACGCCCTGACGGACGTGGTGACGCAGGCCCTCCCGCGCCTGCACACCATCAGCGAGGACCGGGCCGCCTACACGCCCGCCCCGGACACCTGGAGCGCCAAACAGGTCCTCGGGCACCTGATCGACAGCGGCGTGAACAACCACGCCCGCTTCGTGCGGGCCGGGGCAGAAGACGGCCTGTCGCTGCCCGGCTACGACCAGAACGCCTGGGTCGCGGCGGGCGGCTGGCAGGACCGCCCCTGGACGGACCTCGTGACCCTCTGGACCGCGTACCAGACGCAGCTCGCGCACGTCATCGCGGGCCTGAACGACACGCAACGCGCCCACACCCTCAGCATCGGCGGCAGCGAGCGCGTGACCCTGGACTTCGTCGCGACCGACTACGTGCACCACCAACTCCACCACCTCGCGCAGATCTGGCAGAGGACCGGAGCATGACCCTCCCGGCCGGCTACACGGTGCGTGCCGCGGTGGTGGCCGACGCGGCACTGATCGCGGGGCAGCGGGAGGCGATGTTCGCTGATATGGGCACCGAGTACAGCGAGGCGGCCGCGAACTTCACGCCGTGGGTGGAGCGGCACCTGACGGCTGGGACGTACCTGGGCTGGCTGGTCGAGTCGGAGGGCGTGGTGGTGGCGGGCGCGGGCCTGATGATCCTCGACTGGCCGCCGCACTTCGTGGACCCGCAGCCGCTCCGCAGTTACCTGCTGAACGTGTACACGCAGCCCGCGCACCGTGGGCGTGGGCTGGCGCGGTCCCTGACGCAGCTGGCGATGGCGGAGACGCAGCGGCGCGGCATCCGCATCATGAGCCTCCACGCGTCCGAGTTCGGGCGGCCCGTATACGAGCGGCTGGGGTTCACGCCCACCAACGAGATGCGCGTCGTGCTGGAGCGCGCGTGACCGTCACCCTGCAGCCTGCCACGGCGGCCGACGCGCCCGCCGTGCACGCCGTCATGATGGCGGCCGGGATGGACCCGCGCAGCAGCTGGAGCCGCTCCACGGTCGCGGACGTGGCGTGGAGCCTCGGGACGGGCGGCGGGTTCCTGGCCGTGCAGGGGGGGCAGGTGGTCGGCTGCGTCGGGTACCGCCCGGACGGATTCCGCACCCTGACGCTCAACAAGCTGGCGACCGTGCCGCAGGTGCGCGGTCAGGGGATCGGCGCGGCCCTCGTGCGCGCCGTCGAGGAGCGCGCCCGGGCGGGCGGGTTCGGCCGGGTGCTGCTGGCCGTCAGCCAGTACAACCTGGGTGTCGTGCCGTTCTACGAGCACCTCGGGTACGTGGTCAGCGACGACCGTTACGCCTACGCGCACCCGGACAGCCCCGCGCCGGTGGTGCTGGTCAAGGGGACTGGAGGCCCGTCATGAACCGGAACGTCCTGCCGCTGTGTGCGCTTCTCCTGACCGTCTCGCTGGCCGCGTGCGCGCCGATGGCCGTCCGGACGGCCGGCGGCGCCACGGTGCGCCCTCACGGCGTGGCGGGATTCGCGGCGTTGTTCGTCACCCGGGTCCCCGCCGCGCAGATCACCGATCAGACGCCGGACAGCAGTTACGCCACCTTCGAAGGGTGCAGTCAGGTGGCCGTCCTGGTGCAGGACGTGCGTCAGCTGGGGCTGGACGCGTCGAGGCAGTTCTGCCTGGAGGCGGAGCGGAACATTCAGGCGACGACGTCGTTCACCCAGACCCTGGCGGTGTTCGCCTTCATTCCGGTGGGCGTGTTCCTCTACTACCTCTTTTCCACCTTCTTTCACGTGCTGGGGGGTTGACCGTGCCTTCCGTCCGTTCGCGACTTGGGGCCACCCCGTGATTCAGGAGATGCTGTGACCAACATTCAGGACAAGAAACTCTGGGGCGGGCGGTTCGCGGAGAGCACCGCGCCGCTGGTGGAGCAGTTCAACGCGTCGGTGGGCTTCGATCAGCGGCTCGCGGAGCAGGACATCCGGGGGAGTCTCGCGCACGTGGAGATGCTGGGCGCCTCCGCCATCCTGACGCCCGAGGAAGTGACGCAGATCGTGGATGGGCTGCACGTCATCCTGGCGGACATCCGGGCCGGGAACTTCGAGTGGCGGCTCGACCGTGAGGACGTGCACATGAACGTCGAGGCGGCGCTGCGGGACCGGATCGGGCCGGTGGCGGGCAAGCTGCACACGGCCCGCAGCCGGAACGACCAGGTGGCCGTCGACTTCCGGCTGTTCACGAAGGAGGCCGCCCTCACGCTGGCGCAGCTGACCCGCGAGCTGCGGCGCGTGATGGTGTCGGAAGCCGAGAAGCACCTGGGCGGCGCGGACGGTCAGCCGGTGATCCTGCCGGGGTACACGCACCTGCAGGTGGCGCAGCCGATCCTGCTGTCGCACTGGTTCATGGCGTACGCGGCCATGCTGGAGCGCGACGAGGGCCGCTTCCGTGACGCGGCCGAGCGCATGGACGAGTCGCCGCTCGGCAGTTCGGCGCTGGCGGGCACGCCGTGGCCCATCGACCGGCACGCCGTGGCGGCCGCGCTGGGCTTCGCGCGCCCCACCGCGAACAGTCTGGACGGGGTGGGCAGCCGGGATTTCGCGCTGGAGTTCCTGAGCGCGTGCAGCATCCTGATGGCGCACCTGTCGCGCCTGTCGGAAGAGACGGTGCTGTACTCCACCTTCGAGTTCGGCTTCCTGACGCTGCCGGACAGTCACACGACGGGCAGCAGCATCATGCCGCAGAAGAAGAACCCGGACGTGTCGGAACTCGCCCGCGGCAAGGCGGGGCGCGTGTTCGGGAACCTGATGGGCCTCCTGACGGTCGTGAAGGGCACGCCGCTCGCGTACAACAAGGACCTGCAGGAGGACAAGGAAGGCGTCTTCGACAGCTTCGACACCTGCAGCGTGGTGCTGCGCCTGTACGCCGAGATGCTCCCCAGGAGCGTGTGGCACGCCGAGACGACGCTGCGCGCGGCGGGGCGCGGGTACAGCACCGCCACCGACCTCGCCGATCACCTGGCGCGCTCGGGCGTGCCGTTCCGGGAGGCGCACGAGGTGGTGGGCGGCCTCGTCGGCACCGCGAGCCGCAGTGGCCGCCAGCTGTGGGAACTGACCGATCAGGAGATGCGGGACGCGCACCCCCTGCTGAGCGCCGGGGTGGCCGCCGCCCTGACCGTCGAGGCCAGCGTGGCCGGACGGCAGAGTTACGGCGGGACCGCGCCGGAACGCGTGCGGGAAGCCATCGACGCGGCGAAGGCGGGGCTGGCGGAGTGAAGGTCACGGTGAAGCTGGACGGGACGCTGCTGGGCGAACGGCAGCGGGAGTGGGCGTTCTTCCGGGCGAACCCGGACCGGAACCCCCTCTCCACCCGTGCCGGTTTCACGGACGCGGACGTGGTGCTGCAGAACGACCTGTGCGTGTACGTGCAGGACGCGCGCCACTCGGACGGGCTGCGGAGTGCCGGGTACATCGTCACGCGGGCGGTCAGGGAGACGGTGTTCGACCTGACGCCCGCCGAGGTGGTCGCCACGCACGCCCTGCTGGCCGAGGTGCGCGCCCACCTGGACCGCACGGTGCAGCCGGACGGGTACACGGTGGGCTGGAACGTGTTCCCGGCGGGCGGGGCGCACATTCCGCACGTGCACCTGCACGTCATTCCGCGCTGGAACACGGACCTCGCGGCGGGCGCGGGTGTCCGGTACTTCCTGAAGGCGGCGGCGCGGGAAGTGCAGCTTCGTGCGGCCGTGCCTGCCGACCTTCAGGCCATTCACGCCCTGATCCTGCAGGCCGGGCTGAGCAGCGACGCGGCCCGCATCACGGCGACGCTGGACGGCTGCTCGTACTGGCTCGCGGTGCAGGACGGTGAGGCGCTCGGTTGCGTCGGGCTGGAGCACGGGGAGGGGGCCAGCCTGCTGCGTTCCGCCAGCGTGTGCCCGGACCGGCAGGGGCAGGGCATCGGTGCGCGGCTCGCGCGGGCGGCACTGGACGCGGCGCGCGGCAGGGGAGACCGGGCCGTGTACCTGTTCTCCAGTCACGCCGGGCCGTACTGGGCGCGGCTGGGGTTCCGGGAGGTGCCGGTCGCGGAGGTCGCGGCGGCGCTGCCCGGCACGCCGCAGGTGAGGAGCGGCGAGTGCCGCGGGTGGCTGCGGCAGGAGACGGCGTGGAAGCTGGACCTGTCCGGCTGAACCGCACGCGGGCGTTGTCCTGCACGCCCCGGACCAAAAGATGCAAACTGACCTCAGCTTCGACTTCTTTCAGGAGGAACCACCATGACCGACGAACACACCAAGATCCGCGCCGCCACCCCCGCCGACTACCGTGCCGTGCTGAAGGTCATGCAGGACGCGGGCCTCGACACGGACGGCGTGATGGTGCTCGGCACGACGTACTGGCTGATGGAGCGCGACGGGGAACCGGTCGGCGCGATCGGGCTGGAGCACGGGGACGGCGTGTCGCTGCTGCGCGGCGCGGCCGTCACGCCCAGCGCGCGCGGTCAGGGCCTGGGGCGCGCCCTCGTGATGAGTGCCGTGACGCACGCGCAACTGCGGGGCGACAAGGCGCTGTACATGTTCAGCACGGGCGGCGACTGGGAGACGTTCGGGTTCACGCAGATTCCGCTCGCCATCGTGATGTCGGACATTCCCGACGCGCCGCAGGTCACGCACTACCGTCAGAGCGCGAACCGGCCCGGCGGCACCACCTGGATGCGCAGCCTGAGCTGACGCGCCCGCCCCGAGGGGGCCTGTTTCCTCCCGTGTCCGGCCGCGCATGTCTCTCGTGGCGGCTGGCCGGGCCGTCATTCCCTGAACTGGAGTACCACGTATGACCCTGTCACTTGAATCCATCATCATCCCTGACCTTCATCCGGACGCGCAGATCACGGTCCGCAAGGCCCGGCTGTCTGACCTGGAAGCCATTCACGAGCTGATCGGATACTGGGCGGCACGCGGGCAGATGCTGGTGCGGAGCCGGGCACTGCTGTCCGAAACCATCCGCGATTTCCATCTGGTGATCGCGGGTGAGCACGCGGAGCGGCCGGGCGGTCTGGCGGGCGTGTGCGGCCTGCACATGCTGGCTCCGGACCTCGCCGAGATCCGGGGGCTGGCGATCCACCCGGCCTTCCAGGGGCGGGGGCTGGGCAAGCTGCTGGTGGCCGCGTGCGAGCAGGAGGCGCGCGACATCGACCTGCCCGCGCTGTTCGCGTGGACGTACCAGCAGACTTTCTTCGAGAAGTGCGGCTTTCACCGCATCGAGAAGACGAACCTGCACCCGAAGGTGTGGAGCGAGTGCCAGCGGTGCGCGTTCTTCGAGAACTGCAACGAGATCGCCATGTACCGGGACTTACGGTGACCCATGTACCGGGACTTACGGTGAACCATGTACCGGGACTGACGGTGACCCATGGACCGGGACGTACGGTGAACCCCGTTCAGACTCGCGGCTCGGCGGGACGGGTGAGGGCCGGGCCGCACGGCCGCGTGGGTATGCTGGGTCTCATGAACCGCACGCGCCGCACCCTGACCCTCACCGCCCTGCTGTCCGGCGTCGCCGCTGCCGGCGCGTCCGGCGCGCCGCTCGCCGCCGACCTGCCCGCCGGGGCGCTCGTGACGCTCGAAACGCACGGCGCGTCCCCCACCTTCGGGCGCCTGACGGGCCTCCTGCAGAGCGCGGCACGGCTCGCGGGGGACGACGTGCCGGACCTGAACGCCGTCACGACGCTGCTCCCCTCCCTGCTGGACGGCACGCTCGGCAGGGAAGCGAGCGCCGGGCTGTACTCGGTCGGCACGGACCGTGGCGGGTACACCCCCGCCCTGCTCGCCGTGACACGCGTCACGCCGGACGTCGCCTCCTTCCTGAAGGACACGCTCCCGCGCCGCCGGGGCGCCGCGGTCGGACGGTACACCTTCACACGCAGCGGCTCCATGTTAGTCGGGATGTCCGGCGGACTGCTGTACGCCGCCAGCGACAAGACCCTCCTGATGGGCTACCTGGGTCGCCTGAGCGGCCGGAACGCGCCGCGCCTGAACGCGTCCCCGGCGTACACGCGCGCCACGGGCGCCGTCGGCCCGCAGGAACTCGGGGTGTTCCTGAACTTCTCGGCCGCCGCGAAGGTCGCGCGCGCCCAGCTGGGCCGGATGCTCGTCCCGCGCCTGCTGTCGCCGCTGGTGGACGCCCTCGACACGCTCGGGCAGTACGCGGCCGGATTCCACACCACCGAGGACGGCCTGCAGGGCGCGGCAGCCAGCGTCCCCAACGCCGCCGGGAAGGACGTGCCGCTGTACGGCCTGCTGACGCACACCACGGACTTCGCGGTGCAGGGCGTCGTGCCCGCCAGTGCCGAGTCCGTCACGGCGGCCGCGTGCGCGCCCGGCAGCAGCCGCTACCTCGCCCGCTGGCTGACGCGCGTGGACCTGCTCGACCCGTCCGGCTTCCTGACCGACAGTCAGATCGCCGATCACCTCGAACGGCAGGAAGCGTACCTGGGCGACGAGTGCGCGCAGGTGACGCTGGCAGGCAGCACCCAGGCCGCCCTGTCCGGCCGGGCCGCGCTGGCCGTCACGTACCGCCGCGTCACGGACCGCGCGCTCGCGGAACGCGAACTGCCGCTGTACGCCGCCTCGTACAACGCCGCGCTGCAGGGCGTGGCGGACCAGCTGCAGGGCCTCGTGGACCGTGCCCTGACGACCGGAACGGGCACCGGCACGCCGGGCAAGGGCCGTGACCCGCGCCGCGACAGCCGCGCCGGGGAACTGCAGGACTTGTTCGGCACGCAGCTCCGCAAGCTGCGGGACGCGCGCCTCGTGTACGCCTTCCAGGGCGACTACCTCGTCACGGCCAGCAGCGAGGCGGCCCTCGCGGCGGCCCTGGACGGCGCGCGCGAAGGCACCCTGGCGGACGACGCCGACTTCCGCGCCGCGAACCTCGTCACGAGCGGCGTGCCCGGCTGGACGTACGCCCGCGCGGGCGACCCCGTGCAGCCCGCGCAGCTTCTCGCCCTGCTGCGCACCTCGAGCGTCTCCGGCACCCTCACCACCGACGAGCTCGTGCCCGCCGCGCGCGTCCTGGCGGACCTCGTCAACCGCTACGGCGGCATGACGTCACAAAGTACCTTCTCGGATGGGGTCATCCTGAGTCGGTCCACCCTCCGCTACGCGTGGAAGTGACGCGGGCGTCCAGACGCCTGCACGCACCCCGCCGCCCGGACAGGTACACTCCTGCGGGGACCGACCGGCCCACATCCCATCAAACGCGGCCCGTGAGCCGCGAATGGAGCACACGATGATCAAGAAAGAACGCGCCATCCTCGCCCTCGAAGACGGCACCGTGTACCGCGGCTACGCCTTCGGCCACCGGGGCGAGACCGTCGGAGAAGTGGTGTTCAACACCAGCATGACCGGCTACCAGGAAATCATGACCGACCCCAGCTACAACGGGCAGATCGTGTGCATGACGTACCCGCACATCGGCAACTACGGCGTCGCCATCTACGACATGGAGAGCAACAAACCGTACGTGCGCGGCTTCATCGGCCGGGAATTCAGCGACGGGTACTCCAACTTCCGCGCGCAGCAGTCGCTGGAGAGCTTCATGCAGGACCACGGCATCGTGAGCATCCAGGGCATCGATACGCGCGCCCTGGTGCGCCGACTGCGGGAGGGCGGCGTCGTCAAGGGCGTCGTCGCGCACCGCAGCTTCACGCACCCCGAGGACCCGTACGGCGAGTTCTCCGCCGAGGAGGAACGCGCCCTGGTGGCCCGCGCCGTCGCGCACGACGACATCGACGGGCGCGACATGACGCCCGAGGTGACGACGCCCCTCCCGTACGCCTTCCCGACCCTGCGCGGCGGGAAACGCGTCGTCCTGATGGACTTCGGCATCAAGCACACCATCATCGAGCGCCTCTCCGAGGTCGGCATCGAACCGATCGTGGTGCCTGCCCACACCACGCCCGCCCAGGTGATGGCGCTGCAGCCGCACGGCCTGTTCCTGTCGAACGGCCCCGGCGACCCCAGCGCCCCGCAGTACGCGCACCGCACCGCGTGGGAACTGATGGGCCTGCTCCCCACCTTCGGCATCTGCCTCGGGCACCAGATCCTGGGCCTCGCGGCGGGCGGGCAGACGTACAAGATGAAGTTCGGTCACCGTGGCGGCAACCAGCCCGTCAAGAACCTCCTGACCGGCAACGTCGAGATCACCGCGCAGAACCACGGGTACGCCGTGGACCTTGCGACTGTCCCGGACGGGCAGTTCGTGGCGACGCACGTGAACCTCAACGACGGCTCGCTGGAAGGCATGGCGCACACGCGCTTCCCGGTGTTCAGCGTGCAGTACCACCCCGAAGCGTCGCCCGGCCCGCACGACAGCCGTTACCTCTTCGACCGCTTCATCGAGGAGATCGACGCCTTCGACGGCCCGACCGGCACGCCCGTCCAGAAGGCCTCCAGCGGCAAGTACGGCGTGTAGGCACGACTTCCGGCGACCGGAACTCGGAGTGCAGGAACCGCCACGCGCCACGGCGTGAAGCGGTGACGGGGGAGGGGAGGGGGGCCGCGTGCCGCCCGTCCTCCCGGCCTGCCGCGCGCCTGTTTCCGGGGCCACGCGCAGTGCTTACAATGTGCGGGTGACTGCAACGTCTTCCCCTCCCGCCGCTCCGGAAGCGGCGCCCCGGCCCTCACCCATCGCGGCCCGCCTGAGTCTGGCGTTCGCGGTCGTGGCGGTGCTGGGGCTGTTCCTGTTCCCGTACGGGACCTTCACCCGCAACTTCAACGCGGCGGCGACCCTGCAACGCTTCCCGGCGGGCGTCATGGACTACACGGGCTTCCCGCCGCAGAGCCTGCCGGTCGTGACGGCCTCTCTCACGGCAGGCTGGGTGGGGCTCGTCTCGCTGCTGCTCGTGGTCTTCGCCGCCGTGCGCCGTCAGGGCTGGCTGTGGGTGGCGGGCGCCGTCACGCTGATCTCGGCGGTGGCAGGCATCGCCCTGTGGGGCGGAGCGCTGACGGGCGCCACGAACGCCCTCCTCGCGCAGGGCGTCAAGCCGCGCCGGATTCCCTTCACGAGCGGCGGCGCGAACCTCGGGCTGGTCCTCATGCTGTTCGCGGGCCTCGTGAGCACCTTCGCGGGCCTCAGTCAGTTCCGGCCGTGGTGGGACCGCCTGAACCGCCTGCGTGGCCTGCTCGTGCCGGTCGTGGCGCTCGCGCTGTCCATCCTGGTGGGCGCCGTGGTGGTGCTCGTCGTGCAGCGCGTTCCCGCCGACCCGAGCGTCAAGCTGAACGTCATGAGCACCCTCATGGGCAAGGCGGACGTGGTGTGGTTCGTGTTCAGTTCGCTGTTCGCGCCGCTCAGCAGCCTGTCGGGCGCGGTGGACAGCCTGAAGCTCGCCACGCCGCTCATCTTCACGGGCCTGTCCGTCGCGTTCGCGTTCCGGGCGGGCCTCTTCAACATCGGCGCGTCCGGGCAGCTCACCATGGGCGCCATCCTGGCGACGCTGGTGGGCGTGTACGCGCCGCTGCCCGGCCCGCTCCTGATCGTGGCGTGCGTCCTCGCGGCCGCGGCGGGCGGCGCCGTGTGGGGCGCGATCCCCGGCCTGCTCAAGGCCCGCTTCGGGTCGAGCGAAGTCATCAACACCATCATGCTGAACTACATCGCCAGCGGCATCTTCGTGTTCCTGCTGGGCAGCAACACCTACAAGTTCTTCGGGCGTGACGTGACCATCCCCTTCAAGGCGGACGGCTCGAACCCCAGCAGCGAACTGCTGCAGCCGGGCGCGCAACTGCCGTCCATCCCGGCGCTGCTCGGCCTGACGCAGGCCGGTCCCGGCCACCTGACGCTCGGCCCGGTCTTCGCGCTCGCCGCGTTCCTCGGCGTGTTCTACGGGCTGCGCAACCGCTGGCGCGTCCCGCTCGCCGTGCTGGCCGCCGTGCTGCTCGGCGCGGTCACGTGGCGGGTCGGCGTGCCGCTGAACGTCGGCTTCGACCTCGTCAACAACCGCCTGAACGCCTCGCTGCTCATCGCGCTCGCGGCCGCCGTGGTGTTCAGCGTCCTGATGTGGCGCACCGCGACCGGCTACGCGCTGCGTGCCGTGGGCCTCGCGCCGCGCGCCGCCGAGTACGGCGGGATCAGCGTGGCCCGCAACACCATCCTCGCCATGACGCTCGCGGGCGCCTTCGCGGGCCTCGCGTCCACGCACTACGTGATGGGCGGCGCGCTCGACGAGTACCGCCTCAAGCAGAACCTTCCCGTGAACGTCGGCTTCGACGGCATCACGGTCGCCCTCGTCGGGCAGTCCACCCCGGTCGGCGTGGTGCTGTCCAGCGTGCTGTTCGGCACCTTCGACACGGGCGGCGTCGTCGTCAGCCAGAAGCTCGAAGGCGTCAACAAGGACCTCGTCACGGTCCTCAAGGCCCTCATCGTGCTGTTCATCGCGGCGGGCGGCTTCCTCAGCAAACGCGTCACGGACCCGCCGCCCCCGTCGCTCGTCCGCGCGGTGGACGCGGGCGTCAACGTCGACAAGGTCGCCGTCAAGGTCGAGCCCGGCACGGCCGCCGCGGTGCTGCCCGACGTGGGCGAGCACGTGGACCGCAAGCCCGGCCAGGGAGGCAACTGACATGGACTTCTTCCTGCAATTCCTGAGCGCCGCCTTCCTGGCGACCTTCATCCGCAGCACCGTCCCGCTGCTCCTCACGGCGCTCGGCGGCCTGTTCTCCGAACGCAGCGGCGTCGTGAACATCGCGCTGGAGGGCCTCATCATCTTCGGGGCGCTCACGGGCGCCATCGTCACGCAGAAACTCGACCCGTCGCTCGGCGCGCTCGCCCCCTGGGTCGGCTGGCTCGCCGGGATGATCGTGGCGGGCGCCATCGCCTGGGTGCACGCGGTCCTCAGCATCAAGTACCGCGCCGATCAGGTGATCAGCGGCACCGCCATCAACCTGCTCGCGTCGGGCGTGCCCGCCGTGGTCCTCACCGCGCTGTACGGCACCAGCTCCGACAGCCCGCCCGTCAAGCACAGCCTGCCGCTGTGGGGCTTCGGGGACCTGAAGTTCAGCCCGCCCGTGTACGTGGCGTTCCTGGCGGTCGCCGTGACGTGGTACGTCATGTACCGCACCCCGTACGGCCTGCGCCTGCGCGCCACCGGCGAGCACCCCGGCGCGGCCGCCAGCATGGGCGTCAACGTGCGCCGCGTCCGCTACAGCGCCGTGGTGCTGTCCGGCGTTCTGGGCGGCACGGCGGGCGTGTTCCTGAGCATCGGGAACCTCGACAGCTACGTGCGCAACATCTCGGCGGGCCTGGGCTTCATCGCGCTGGCCGCACTGATCTTCGGGCAGTGGAAGCCGCTCGGCGTGCTCGGCGCGACCCTGCTGTTCGGACTGCTGCAGGCCCTCTCCATCCAGCTGGACGGCAACGGCCTGCTGCCCAGCAGTCTGCTGCAGGTGCTGCCGTACCTCGTGACGATCATCGCCCTGATCTTCACCGGCAGCGGGGCCGCGCCGCGCGCCGCCGGGAAACCCTACGACGGCTGACGCCCGGCCCGCCCTCCGGGGCCGTGGTCACGGCCGGAGCGATGCTCTAGACTGACGTCCGAACCGCCCGGGGGCCTGCCGTCCACAGGTCCCGTTCAGGCTCCGACCTGTGCTGGTCCTCCGACCCAAGCGACACTCACCGGGCCCAGCCGACGCTGGCGTCTGCCACCAGGGAGAACAGTCTGATGAGCTTCGGGAATGAACTCAAGGCCGCACGCGAGGCGCAGGGCCTCGGCATTCAGGATCTGGCGCAGCGCACCAAGATCCGCGGCGACTACCTGCGCGCCCTGGAGGCCGAGGACCTCTCCGGCCTCCCGGAACGCACCTTCAGCCGCGCGTACGTGCAGCGCTACGCCCGCGAACTTCAGCTGGACGCCGCGCCCCTGCTGCGGGACTTCGACCGGCTGTCCCCGCAGCCGCCCGAACAGGTCAACACCCTGCGGCAGACGGCGACCCGCCCGCAGGGCGGCCGCCGGGCACGCGGGAACCCCGCCGGGCTGATCGGCGGTCTGGTGGGCGGCGTGCTGCTGCTCGCCCTGGCCGGGTACCTGGGGTACAGCGCGTACCAGTCGCGCAGCACCGTCGCCGCCACCGCCACGGACAGCGCGGCCGTCACGCCCAGCGCGAAGCAGGTGCGCCTGAGCCTGAGCAGCACGCCTGCCGGGGCGCGCGTGTACCTCGACAACCACTACCTGGGCCTCACGCCGCTGCGCGCCTTCCCGCTCGACGCGCGCGCCCAGGGCACGCTGCGCGTCGAGTACGGCGGGCGTCAGACGTACCAGCAGCCGGTGGACCTGCAGTCGGACCGCAACCTGAACATCAGCCTGACGCCCATGACGGCCGCCCAGCTCGCCGCGCAGGCCGCTGCCGCGAAGGCCGCCGAGACGGCCCGCAAGGCGCAGGCGGCTGCCCAGCAGGCCGCGCAGGTCGCCACCCAGGCAACTCAGGCGGCGCCCGCCACCCCGGCCACCGCCAGCTCAGGCGGCACGCAGGCCGCCCCCACCCCGCCCGTCCCCACCACCACCCCCTCTGCAACCACCGCCCCCGCAACCACCCCGGCGACCGGTACTCCTCCGGTGGGCGGCGTGCGCCTCAGCTGGACCGGCGCGTCCTGGACCCGCGTCACCAGCGCGGGCGGACAGGTGCTGTACGAAGGCATCCCCACTGCGGGCACCACCCGCGACTTCCCCAGCGGCATCCGCGTCCGCACCGGTTCCGCGGGCCTCGTGACCGCCACCGTCGGCAGCGGCCAGCCGCAGAAGCTCGGCGGGATCGGACAGGTCGTCACCCGCACCTTCTGACCCGGATGCCGGGCAGGCATCGATGCTGGCCCCCACGCGGGCTTCCCACGCTCCTCATGAGGCGGGGCTCCGGACGGGTGTCCGGGGTCCCGCCTCGCCGCGCGTTCACCCTTCCTTTGACCTCCCAGCGGGCCTCACGGACGCATGGTAGCGTGGCCCCGGAGGCTCTCATGTTGCCGCACTCACCCGACACCCCCAACCCGGACCCGTCCGCTCAGCAGACCTTCAGGCCCACGCCCGACAACGCCTTCCAGGCCGTGTGGCGCAACCCCTACGTGCGCGTCCCGGTGTTCCTGCTGCTCATCTTTCTCGCGTACCGCTTCTTCGGCATGGTGTCGCACGTGTTCGTGCTGGCCCTCGTGGCGTACATCGTCGCGTACCTCGCGCACCCCCTGCTGAACTGGCTGGTGGCGCGCCGCGTCCCGAGGTTCGTGGGCGTGCTGCTGGTGGTCGTCGTGATTCTGGGCCTGCTGGTGCTGGCCTCCACGCTGCTCGTCACGATCGTCACGCAGTTCTACGACCTCGTGCAGAAACTCCCGGAACTGTCCCGCAACGTCCTGGCGTGGTTCGACGGGCTCGCGCAGCGCTACACGTTCCTGCAGGGCATCGACCGGCAGGTGCAGGCCCTCACGGAGAACAGCGCGCAGACCCTCCAGAAGTACCTGCTGCCGTACCTGCAGAAGTACCAGAGCAGCCTGCTGGGCGGCATCTTCGGCGTGGCGAGCGGCGTCGCGGAGGGCTTCGCGACATTCATCCTGGCGATCTACATGATGCTCGACTACGAGAAGATCGGCCTGACGCTGCTGCGCATCTTCCCGCGCACGTGGCAGCCCTTCGTGCTGGACCTGAGCACCAGCGTCAGTACCGCCGTCGGCGGGTACCTGAAAGGTCAGCTGCTCATCGCGACCTTCGTGGGCGTGTTCATCGGGATCGGCCTGACGCTGGCGGGCATTCCCAGCGCGCCCGCCATCGGGTTCCTGGCGGCGCTGTTCAACATCGTGCCGTACCTGGGCGTCGTGATCAGCATCATTCCGGCGCTGCTGCTGGCCGCCACCACGAGCGCCGTCGTGCTGAAACTCATTCTGGTGGTCGTGATCTTCGTGGCCGCCAACCAGATCGAGGGGCACCTGCTGTCGCCCATCGTGCTCGGCAAGACCACGGACCTGCACCCCGTCACGGTCGTGCTGGCGATCCTGTCGGGCCTCGCCCTGTTCGGCATCGTGGGGGCGCTGGTGGCCGTGCCGCTCACGGCGCTCGTGAAACTGCTGCTGCAGGAGTACTACTACCCGAGCCGCGTGTACCGCGACGGGCCGTAACGGGCCGCGTCCGTCCGTGGGCGTGAAGTGGGCGTGGCCGGGAGGTCACGCCTACGTTCCTGTGGACTGCCCAGGGAGACGCCGCGTCATGCGGTTTTGATCCGATTCCAGGGATGCCGGAAACAGCGAAGGCATCCCTTCTTGGGCAAAACAGCGCCCTGCAGGACGCTTGCCCGCTTCCATCTCCTCAAAACCGTACTTTTTGGCGCTCGCTTCGCTCGGCTGAACTCTACAAGTTCAGCTCAAAACCGTATCAGTCGGGCTTGGCGCTGTTGTCCTCCCGGGCGGCCTGCAGCAGTTCCACCTGCCGTCCGTCCGGGTCGAGCACGAAGGCCATGGGGTTTCCGCCGGGGCTGAGCGTCAGTTCGCGCGAGAAGGTGACGCCCTGGGCGTTCAGATGACCCAGGCTGGCCGTCAGGTCCGGCAGGTGCAGCGCGACGTGTTCCATCCAGCTGTCCTGGGGCGCGGGCATTTCGCCCTCGGCCTGAATGAACTGCAGTTTGCCGCCGCCCGGAAAACTCAGCACCAGTCGCCGGAAGCCCTCGGCAGTCACGAGGTCCCGGCTGACCACCGCGCCCAGGCCGGTGTAGAAGGCGATGGTGGCGTCGGCGTCGCGCGTGAGGAAGGAGACGTGTTTCAGCATGGGAGGAGGGTAGCGCGTCCCGCGCGCGGCGCGCCTGAGGGACGGGGGCAGAGGGTCCAAATGTCTCGCCTGCCGCGTGACATGATGGCCGCATGGAATACCGCAAACTCCTCGGAACCGACCTGACCGTCTCAGCGGTGGGCTTCGGCGTCTGGACCGTGGGCACCACCTGGTGGGGCGTCAAGGATGAGGCGATGGGCAAACGGCTGCTGCGTCAGGCTTTTGAGCAGGGCGTGACGCTGTTCGACAACGGCGACACGTACGCGTCCGGCCGGGCCGAGGAGATGCAGCGCGAGGCGCTCGGCGACGTGCGTGACCGGATCGTGGTCGCCACGAAGTTCGGGTACGACATCTACAACAACCCCGAACGGCCCGGCCAGCAGGAACGCCCGCACGACTGGAGCCCCGCGTACCTCCGCAAGGCGCTGGAGGGATCGCTGCGGCGGCTCGGCACGGACCGCATCGACTACTACCAGCTGCACAACCCGCGCCTGGACGCCATCCGCAACGATGAGCTGTTTGCCGAGCTGGAAGCGCTCAAGTCCGAGGGCCTGATTCGCGCCTACGGCACCGCCCTCGGGCCGGCCCTGAACGAGCGCCAGATCGAGGAGGGGATCGCCAGTGTGAAGGAGCGCCGCGCTCCGACGCAGATCATCTACAACCTGCTGGAGCAGCTGCTGGGAGAGCCGATCCTGCCGGTGGCCGAGGAGGTCGGCGTGGGCGTCCTCGCGCGCGTGCCGCACGCGTCCGGGCTGCTGGAGGGGTACATGGACCTGAACACCACCTTCGAGCCGGGCGATCACCGCAACTGGCGCATGACCACCAACGAGAAACGCAAAGCGTGGATGGAGGACGGCCTGAAGAAGGTCGAGCTGCTGCAGCCGTTCCTTCAGGGCCGCCACATCGCGCAACTGGCCCTGCAGTTCGCGCTGCACAGCCCGGCGATGGCCAGCGTCATCCCCAACATCTACGACGAGGCGGGCCTGAACCTGTATACCAGCCTGGACAGCGTCGCCCCGCTGACCGAAGACGAGTACGGCCAGATCCAGTCGCTCTACGCCGACAATTTCGGTCTGACCACCAACCTGATCGGGGAGGTCGTGCGGTGAGCGCGCCGGAGAACAACCCTTCCCCGGAAGGCGCGGCCGAGCGGAGCATCACCGTCAGTATGCCGGCCCAGGCGACCGGCGCCGCCAATCCTGCCCAGGTGCCGGGCCAGACCCCGGAGGCGCCCGCCGCCCCGCCCCGCCCTCAGCGCCCGAAGATGATGGTGGACCTCGACCCGAGCGGGCAGGTCACGCAGAAGGAACCGGACCGCTCGCAGCGCCAGTACCTGAACTACGCCTTCTACAAGCTCGACCCGCAGTTCCGTCGCCTTCCGGCCGCAGAGCAGGCCGAACTGAAGGCCGAACTGCAGGCCGCCATCGAGGGCTGGACGGATGCGCCCCCCGCGAAGGGCCTGATCCTGCGGACGTACAGCACGGTCGGCACGCGCTCCGAGGCGGACTTCATGCTGTGGCGCATGGCCTTCGACCTGCGGGACTTTCAGGAGGCGCAGGCGCGCATCAACCGCACCCGCATGGGCGGGTACCTCACGCAGCCGCACAACTTCATCTCGATGCAGAAACGCAGCCAGTACGTGAACCGCATCGAGGGGTCCGGGCACGGCCTGGAACTCCTGCCCGGCCAGGGCAGTTACCTGTTCGTGTACCCCTTCGTGAAGACGCGCGCGTGGTATGACCTGTCCCCCCACTCCCGCCAGGGCATGATGGACGAACACATCTACGCGTCCGGTCCCTTCAAGGGCATCCGCCTGAACACCAGTTACAGCTACGGCATCGACGACCAGGAGTTCATCGTGGCCTTCGACAGCGAGTACCCGCAGGAGTTCGTGGACCTCGTGGGACGCCTGCGCTACACCGAGGCGAGCCTGTACACCCTGACGGACACCCCGATGTTCACCTGCATCAAGAAGGACGTGCCCGGCATCCTGGACGACCTCGCCTGAGCGGCCGGCGCGGGGCGGTGCGTGTTCCGCCCTGCGCCCGCAGGACATGCGGGCCGAATCCGGGTCAGGCGTGCGGATTCAGGTGCGCGTTCCGGAAACCGGACGAACGATCACTGACCGCGATCACTGACCGAAGTTCAGGCTGCCCTTGGCCACCAGGGGCAGCCTGACTTCGCGCTGCACGCCGCGCCGGTTCACGAGCAGCGTGACCGTCTCGCCGATCTTGCGGCGGCGGATCTCGAAGATGGCGTCGTCGGCACTGCGGACGCGCACGCCGTCCACCGACACGATGATGTCCCCGAAGCCGCGCACGGCGTCGTTCTGGTCGCGGGTCAGGCCGACCAGTCCGGCCTTCTCGGCGGGACTGCCGCGCACGACGTCACCGATCACGCCGCCGGGCGGGCTGCTGATCCCGTCGTGCGCCGTGTCGAAGTACAGGCCGACGGCGGGCACGTCGCGTTTCAGGCCGCCGCGCAGTTCTGTGATGAGCGTCTCGTTCCGCGTGACGGGCACGGCGTACGAGCTGAGCGTCTGCCCCTGCGTGTCGACGCGCACGTAACTGACGACCCCGATGGCCTCCCCGTCCGGGTTGAGGATCGGGCCGCCACTGTCGCCCGGCGCGAGCGGGGCACTCATTTCGAGGGTGCCTTCCGGGAAGTCCGCGCGGCCCGCCTCGGCGTTCAGGGCGAGGAGCCGCCCGCGCCTCGGCTGCAGGAAGTCGCCGCGCGAGTTCCCGACCGCGAGGACGCGCTCGCCCACGCGCGGCGTGACCTGCGCGAGCGGCAGGTACGGAACGCGGCCCCGCGTGTCGATCTTGAGGAGGGCGACGTCGGCGGCGTTGTCGAAGCCGACCACGCGCGCCGGGAACGCCTGATTGCTGACGGTCCGCACGCGAATGACGCGCGCGCCGTCCACGACGTGGTACGCGGTGAGCAGCAGCCCGTCCGCGCTGATGAAGAACCCGCTGCCGAGCCCGCCCGACCCGTCCTGCCCGAGCTGCTCGATCTGCACGCTGGCGGGCCGCACCTTCTCGAACAGCGCCCGCGCCTCAGGCGTGAGCGCCGTGGGGACCGGCACGACCGCCGCGTCCGGCAGGGCGGAGTGCGCCTGCGGGACGGGCGTGAACGGCCCCCCCCGGTTCCAGTCCGCCTGCGGAGACAGGTACGCCGTGAGCGCCCCGATCAGCAGGACGACGGGCCACGGTGAGAAACGCAGTCGGGACGGCATGGTGCGTGCACTGTAGCGGGTCGGGCCGGGGGGGACGGTGCGGGAATGAACAGTAATTCCGGCCCGGCAGGCACGAGGTTCCAGGGGGCGCGTCCGTCCGGCAATGCTGGGCGAGGGCGGGCACGTGGCGGACAGATGAGACGAACCTGACGGCGGCGCTGCTTATACTGCGGACATGGGATTCCTCGATCAGCTCAAGAGCGGCCTGAAGAACCTGAGCAGCGACCTCTCCGTGCAGGTGTCGAAGTTCAAGAGCGCCGACTTCGCAGACGCGAGCATGGCGATGTGTGCGCTGATCGCCGCGGCGGACGGCAGCATCAGCCCCGACGAGAAGCGCAAGATGGCCGGGTTCATCAGCACGAACGACACCATGAAGGTGTTCCCGGCCGCGGACCTGAAGGCGCGCTTCGACAAGTACGCCGACAAGCTGATCGCGGACTTCGATTTCGGGCGGATCGAGGCGCAGCAGGCGATCGGGAAGCTGCGCAACAAGCCGGACCAGGCGCGAGCCGTGATTCAGCTCGGCATGATCATCGGCGGCGCGGACGGGAATTTCGACGAGTCGGAACGGGCGGCCGTGCGGGCCGTCGCGCTCAGCGTGAGCCTCGACCCCGCCGAGTTCGGCGTCTGAACAGCGTTCCGGTGACGCCCGCCTCGTGAGGGAGCGTCACCGGTCGGCGGCAGGGTTCGGCTGAACGGCGCGCCTGAAGCGCAGGGATGACGGCGCGGTTCCCGGTGTGGGGCCGCGCCGTCATCCCTGCCGTGCTCGCCTGTATTTTGTTCGTCTGGCGGGCGTCGCCGGTCAGGGGCCTGCGGTGACGATCACGATGTGGTCCGGGTCGAGGAGGGTGCGGGCGGCGGCGTTCACGTCCTGCAGCGTGACGGCCGCGACGCGCTGCCGGTACGCCTGCAGTTCGTCGAGCGGCAGGCCGAGGGCGGCGAAGCCGGTGAAGGTGCCGGCGAGCGCGGCGGGGCTGGAGAGGCCGACGGTGAAGCTGCTGCTGAGGGTGTTGCGGGCCGTGGCGACCTCCGTCTCGGTCAGGCCGTCCCGGGCGACGCTGCGGATGAGGTTCAGGGCGGCCTGCACGGCCCGGTCGGTGTCGGCCGGGTTGGTCTGCAGCGTGACGACGAAGGGGCCGGGCACGCGGCCTGCGCTGAAGCCGGAGCTGACGCCGTACGTGAGGCCCTGCTTGTCGCGCAGTTCGGTGCCGAGGCGGCTGGAGAGCGTGTCGCCGCCCAGCACCTGATTGAGGACCAGGGACGCGTAGTAGCGCGGGTCGCGCCGGTCGATGCTCTGGTACCCGAGGTACGTGACGGCCTGCGTCTTGCCGTTCAGGGTGGGGTGCGCGCGCACGACGCCCTGCGGCGCGGGGACGGTGGGGTACGTGACGGTGGGGGCCGTGCCGGTCGCGTTCCAGCTGCCGAACTTCTGCCGGATGAGCGTCCTGACCTGCGCGGGGTCGAAGTTCCCGACGAGCGTGACGACCGTGGTGTCGGGCCGGTAGTGCGCGCGGTAGAAGGCCGTCAGGTCCGGCTGCGTCAGGGCGCTCAGGGTGGGCTGCGTGCTGAACACCTGCCAGGGGTTCCCGGCGGGGTACACGGTCTTGCGGAAGGTGCGCTGCGCGACGCTGCCGGGGTCGTCGTCCGCCTGCCGGACGCCCTGCACGGCGCGCGCCCGGCTGAGCCGGAACTGCTCGGCGGGGAAGGTGGCGTGCTGCAGGATGTCGGACAGCCCTTCGAGGAGCGTGCCGAGGTCCGCGCTGAGGCTCGCCCCGCCGATCTGCACCCCGAACCGGCTGGCGCTGGGGGAAAGCTGCGCGCCCACCCCGTCGAGCAGGTGCGCGAGGGTGGCCTCGTCCCGGGTGGCGGTGCCGGACAGCAGGTTCCCGGCGACGAGATCCGCGAGTCCGGCGGTGGCGTCCGTGTCGTACTCGCGTCCGGCGCGCACGTCTGCGCTCAGGCTGACGGTGGGCGTGCCGGTGTCGCGCAGCAGCAGCACCGTCAGGCCGTTCGGCAGGCGGTACGTGTCCGGCAGCGTGACGGCCCGGCTCCCGGCGGGCGGGCTGGGCGGCAGGTAGCGGGCCACTTCGGCCGGATCGACAGGCGGGCCCGCGTTGAAGCTCTCCTGCGTGGCGCCGGTCGCGGCGCTGCCCTGAGCTTCCTGTGCGGCGGTAGGTTCGAAGAACCCGGCGGTGCGGCTCGCGTCCTGCAGGTACGTGCGCGCGACGCGCTGCACGTCGGCAGGCGTGACGCGCGCCACGGCCGCCAGGAACCGGTCCGTGTACCGGTAGTCGCCCGCGGTGGTGGCGTCCATCCCGAGGGACGTGGCCTGCGCGTCCACCGACACGCTGCCGAGCACCTCGCCCGCGCGAATCTGCGTGATGGCCTCGCGCACCTCGGCGGCACTGACGGGGCGTTCGCGCACGTCCCGCAGGGCGGCCAGCAGGGCGCGGTCCACGTCCTGCACGGTCTTTCCGGGCGCAGGCGTGAAGTTGAAGTCGTACCACCCGCCGCGCAGGAAGGTGTTGGGGCTCGTCCCGCCGTCCGCGGCGAGACCCGACTCGAACAGCGCCCGGTACAGGCGACTGGTGCGCCCGGACAGCAGCACGTAGTCCAGCACGCGCAGGGCGGGCACGTCGGGGCTGTTCACGTCCGGCAGCGGGTACACGGCGCTCAGGAGGGGCGTGGCGCCCGGTTCGCGCAGCGTGATGGGTGTGGCGTGGCCGCCCCGGCCGAGCGTGCCCTCGCCCTTCCCGCCCGCGTCCGGCGCGGCGAGCGGCGCGGACACCGTGACGGGCTTCGTGCCGGGGCGGCCCAGCGTCCCGAACAGCTGCCGGACCTGCGCGAGCATCGCGTCCGTCTGGAAGTCCCCCACGATCACCAGCGTCGCGTACTCCGGCGCGTAGTACTTCCGGTAGTACGCCCGCACCCGGTCCGCCGTGAACCCCTCGATGTCGCGGCGCGTGCCGCCCACCGTCAGCCCGTACGGCGAGCCGGGGAACGCGGCCGCCTGCACCGCCCGGCTCAGGCGGTACTGCGGGTCGTTCTCGTCACCCTCGATCTCGGACAGCACCACGCGCCGCTCGCCCGCGAGGCGCTCCGGGTCGATCACGGCATTCACCATCCGGTCTGCTTCGAGCGCCAGGGCCGCGCCCGCCTTCTCGCGCTCCACCGTCTCGTGGTACGCCGTCTGATCGTACGCGGTGAAGGCGTTGAAGTCCGCGCCGAGCGCGCCCAGCAGCCGCCCGAACTGCACGGGCCGCGACGCCGTGCCCTTGAACAGCATGTGCTCCAGCTGGTGCGCGATGCCGTTCACGCCGGGCGCCTCGTTGCGCGACCCGATCCTGTAGAACACTTGCACACTCACCACGGGCGCGCCGTGCACCTCCTTCGTCAGCACCGTCAGGCCGTTCCCCAGCACCGTCTGCCGCACGCCCGCACTCGTCACCAGCACCGGCAGCGGCGCCACGCCCGCCTGCACTGTGCCCGCCTGTCCCTGGCCCGCCTGCACCGCAGCGCCGAACGCGGCACTCCCCCCGCCCGACCCGAGCAGCAACGACAACCCCAGCATCACGGCACGGCGGTTCAGCGGTGCCCTTCTCATCAGCGTCATTCGGTGACCTCCTGTCCGTGCAGGCGCTTCACGGCCGCGCCCGGCGCACGCCAGCACAGCATAGGCCGCCCGCGGCCGCGCGAGTGCAGCGGCCGCCGCCCACCACCCGCCCGGCCTGCACGCGGGCCGCATCAGTGCCGCATGAAGCGCCGCCCACCCTGCCCGCCACCCGATGAGCTAACGTGCAGCCATGACCCAGGACGACCGCCCCGCAGGCCCAGCCGCCAAGGACACCACCCCCGGCGCGGCGGCCGCCCACGAACGCCTCTACCCGGAAACGGCCCTCATCGAAGCCATCCGGCTCACCATCGAACAGCACCCCGTCTTCGGGTACTACCCGCCCGAGGCGCGCGCCGCGCAGCAACGCGCCCTGCTGGAAAACATCCGCGCCCTCACGCCCGCCGTCATCGACCGGCAGGACTTCCTGCAGGACCTGATCGGCGAAGCGAAACGCATCGTCGCCAGCGACCGCAGCGGCATGATCACGGACGTCGCCAAGGAACTCGGCAAGCGCGGCGTGTCCAGCATCGTCGGCCGGATCGGCAAGCGCAGATGACCGCCTGAACGGCCACCCCGCCACCCGTCACATGGGCTTGAGGGGCTTCATCGGCTTCATGGGAGACATGGGCTGCATGGGTGACACGCTGCCCGCCGCGCCGTCCGGCACGTCCCGCCACGCGATCACCGCGAGCCCCGACACGTCCTGCTCGCCCGCCAGGGCCATCAGCCCGCCCCGCCCCACCCGGTAGAAGACCCTGTCTTCCCCCTGCACCTCCAGCAGCGCCCCGTCCGCCGCACCGTACAGCGTCGGCGCGCCCTGCCAGCGTCCCGTCGTGAACGACGCCCGCTGCTCCTGCCCGCCGTCCAGCACGGCGACCAGCGTCCGTTCCCCCTGCTGCTCGACATGCACGACGGGACCCGCGGCGGCGGCGGAAAGACTCGCTTGAAAGGCCATGCCCCACTGTACGGTGCCCCGCGCCCGCCCCGGCACGCCCGCCTTGCGCTGCCCCTCATGCCCGGCCAGGGGAACAGAAAACCCCCGCGCGGGGCGGGGGTGTCTTGGTGGCGATGCCCGGACTTGAACCGGGGACCTAACGATTATGAGTCGTTCGCTCTAACCAGCTGAGCTACATCGCCATGAAGGGGTGAGGTGAGGGTTCACCTGAGCCAAAGCAGCTTAGCGTTCCGTGCGTCCGAGTTCAAGTGGGGGGCGGGCGTGCATCTCACCTTAATGTCGAACGTGTGTCAGGTTGGCGTGGTGGGCGCTGGAGTGTACTGCTGGCATGAACCGCGCCCTTCCTTTCCTGACCCTGCTGGCGGCCCTGATGAGTGCCTGTGGCAGCACCAGCACTCCGTCCGTCGGCACGGGTGCGCCTGTTCCTGCGCCTGTGGCGGCCGTGGCGGCTCCGGCGCCGGTGGCGTCCGCGCCGCTCGGGGTGGGCGTCACGGCGGCGGTGCTGGGCAGCGCGGGGAACGGGTCGGCGAGCCTGCGCGTGAGCCTGCTGGGCGGGGCGTCCATCTCGGCGCAGTCGCTGAGCGTGAGCGTGGATTCCGTCCCGGCGGGCGTGACGCTGACGCTGCAGGCCCCGACGAGCGGGCCGGACGGCGTGACGATGGGCGTGAACGTGCAGGCGAGCGGCGCGGTGCAGGGGGACGCGGTGCTGAGCGTGCGGGTGGGCGGTCAGGTACAGCAGGTGCGTCTGCCGCTGCTGCGGGCGAGCGCGGTGACGCTGCCCGCGGCGGGCGGCGCGGCGCAGGTGGGCGCGACGGCCGCGTGCGGCGGGGACGTGCTGCTGAGCGCGCCGGTGAACGCGCCGCTGGAGCAGCGTTCGCGCCTGCTGCGCCTGAATCCCGCGACGGGCACCGTGACGGCCCTGCCGCTGGGACTGGCGGAGACGGAGGGCGTCACGTCGCAGCTGTGCGGCGCGGACGGCACGCCCTGGATGACGGTCCGCAGCGACGGCGCGCAGGGCAGCGTGATCGCGCACCTGAACGCGGCCGGGAAGCTGGAGCGTTTCGCGGTGGGCGCCGTGCAGGACACCCTGAACAACCTGACGCGCACGGCGGACGGACGCCTGTGGTTCGTGCAGTACAAGCGTGACCGCCTGGGCGAGTTCGACCCCCGGACGGGCGCCGTCACGACGCACGACGTGGCCGAGAACGCCGAGAACCTGCACGTCGGGCAGGACGGTGCGCTGTACTACAGCCAGTTCTACGCGAATCCGGCCGTGGTGCGGTACGACCCGGCGACGGGCGGCAGCGCGGTGATGCCGGTCGGTGCGAGCGGCAAGTCCCTCCCGCGCGCTTCGGTGCAGGTGGGCGGCAGCGTGTGGTACGCGGACGCCTGGACGCAGACCGTGAGCCGCATGGATCTGCAGACCCGTCAGGTGATCGTCGTGACGCTGCCGACCGGCGCGGTGCCGGGCGAGATGGTGGCCGCGCCGGACGGGACGGTGTGGGTGGCGGACGCGGCGCGGCACGTCCTGTACCGCTTCGCGGCGGGGCAGGCGGACGCGGTGACGGTGCCGCTGCTGGGCGGCAGCACGGACGGCCCGCGGGCGCTGGGCGTGGACGGCGCGGGCCGCCTGTGGTACGAGAGCGCCGGGCAGATGGTTGGGCAGCAGTGAGTGCGGGTGGTGCGTGGCGGGCCGGTTCCTTCGGGAGTCGGCCCGCTTTCGTGTGCGGCACCCTCAGGTGCGCGTGTCCCTCTACCTGAGGGTCGGGGCGCCGGTGACGGCCCTGCAGATGGACCGGAAGGCTGCCCACATGGGCGTTTCGTGAAGGCGTGGGCGAGAGGCGGCTGTGACACTCTGACAGCCGGGCGGCCGCGCGTATGCCGGGAACCGGCACCCTTCATGAAGGCCTGCCGGGTGAGTGTGCGCCTTCCCTTACGGTCGCGGGCACGGTCACGCGCGATGCTGACCCGCATGAACGAGTTTCTCTCCCGTCACGCGGCGCCGGTCGGCCGGGCCGGGCGGCCCTGATGGCCGGGAAGGGCGGCGGGGCCGGGAAGACCTTCGGGGGTGGGCGGCCACCGTCCGAGCGGGACAGCAAGGTGTGCCCCGTGTGCGGGCGGCCCTTCTCGTGGCGGCGCAAGTGGGCGCGCGACTGGCCGCAGGTGCTGTACTGCTCGGACCGCTGCCGTGCCGCCGCCCGGACGCGCCCGGACCGGGACGCCCCGCCCCGCTGAACCCCCCCCCAGCGGGCGGGGCATGTACCTCGTTCCCGCTCGCGGCAGGACACGTACAGTGAAGGCATGACCCGCACCCCCGCCGAAGTGGCCGCCGACTTCTATGCCGCCTTCTCGCACCGCGACCCGGAAGGTATGGTGCGCCTGTACCACCCGCACGCGACGTTCACGGACGCCGTGTTCGGCACCCTGAACGCCGAGCAGACGACCGCCATGTGGCGCATGCTGCTCGGACGGCAGCAGAACATGCAGGTGACGACCACCCCGCAGCCCGCCCGGCCCGGCGACGCCGCCGACGTGGCGCGCACCGAATGGATCGCCGTGTACCCATTCAGCGCGACGGGCCGCACCGTCCGGAATGTCGTGCAGGCGCGCATGACGGTCCGTGACGGCCTGATCGTGCGGCACGAGGACACCTTCGACTTCTGGGCGTGGTCACGTCAGGCGCTGGGGCTGCCGGGCCTGCTGCTCGGGTGGACGCCGATGCTGCACGCACGCGTGTCCCGCACCGCGCAGGAGGGACTCGCGGCCAGCATGGCGAAACGCTGACCGCGGGCGCCCCGCGTCACATGCGGCGGGTGGAGCCGTCCAGGCGCACGTTCAGGGCGTGCGCGGAGACCGGCTCGCCCAGCATCGGGTACTTGTTGGTGCGGGCGGGATCGCCGCGCCCGGCGAGCACCGTGACCGGCGACAGCGTCTGCACCGTCAGCGGCAGCAGCGCCAGCAGGCCCGTCTCGTACGCGCCCAGGTCGAGGTACACGTGCCGCCCCAGCCGCAGCGGCATCCGGACGGGCGTGTGCCCGTGCACGCTGTACACCACGCCCTGCGGCAGCGCGAACGGCCCCTCGAAGGGCCGCAGCCACAGCGCGGCCGACTCGGGGTTCGGGTGGTCGCGGTGCTTCACGGGCGGGCTCGCGTGCGCCACCAGCACGCTCGGCGCGGCGGGCAGCTGCGAGTGGATTCCGCCGTCCTCCGTGACGTACACCACGCGCTCCAGCGCGTCGAGGTACTCGGCGAGCAGTTTCGGGTAGCGTTCCAGCGTCAGGCCGCCCAGCTCTCGCCGCACGGACTCCCCGCCGTTCTTCATCCACCACGCGAGGCCCTCCATCGCGCGGCGGTAGTCGCCGAGGTCGTGCGTGCCCTGGTGCTGCCGGTACCACTTCAGGCCCTCCCAGGCCATGCGTTCGTGGTTGCCCATCAGCAGCGTCGCGCGCCCCTCGGCGCGCAGTTCCAGCAGCACCGAGATGGTGTCCAGGCTGTGCGGGCCGCGGTCGATGGCGTCGCCCAGGCTCAGGAAGTGCGCTTCCGGGAAGGCCTCGATGGCGGCGCGCAGCAGGTCGGAACGGCCGTGCAGGTCCGGGACCGCGATCACCTGCCGGGGCGCGGTCACGTCCCCCTGAGGTGCGCTCACGCCTCGCTCCGGCGCGGCGGTGGGGTGGGGGAGGGTGCGTCCTCGTCGTGCTCGTCGGAGAATTCCAGCAGCGTCTGCTTGCTGCGTTCCCGCAGTTCACGCGCGCCGCCCGCGAGCGGCACGAAGGTCACGCCGCCCGGCGTGGGCAGCGCCCGGTACGCGCGGCCCTCGGCGGCGTCCGGCAGCCACGCGGCGGGAAGTTCGAAGTTGCGGCCCTGGTCGTCCTCGACCTCGGCCATGCCGGTCGTGTCGTCCAGCACGTCGATGGTGAGCAGCAGGGTGGCCTGGTCGGGGTCGGCCTGAGGAGTCATGCCATACAGTCTAGAGCGTTTGCCCGGTCAGGGATTCCCGGGGGCGGGACGCGGGCAGCGCCTGGAACGCCGCTTCCACACGCCCCTGAAGGTGGCCGCGTTTGCCCGCCAGCACGCATGAAAGGCAAGTGTGCGCCCCGCTCCCGTTCCAACCTCCCTCCAACCGTGCGCGTGTTACGCTTGGCGTATCTCAACTGGTCAACGGGGCACGCAGGTCCGCCCGGCATTCCGCCGGCCGTCTGCTGTCCCCACCCCTCATGGAGGTTCACCTTGCAGGTAGACGGAAGCAATGTCATACAGGCCCCCAGAGAACGCGTCTGGGCGCTCCTCCAGGACCCTGCCGTGCTGGCCCGCTGCGTTCCCGGCGTGCAGGAGATGACGCCCGACGGCCCGGACAGCTACACCGCCGTGCTGAACGTCGCCGTCGGCCCCGTCAAGGGCAAATTCAAGGCCAAGGTCAAGATCAGCGACCAGGTGCCGCCCGAACGCATGACGCTCAGCATCGAGGCGAAAGCCCCGACCGGCATGGTGAACGCCACCGGCACCCTCACGCTCGTGGATCAGGGCGACACGACCCGCGTGGACTGGGCGGGCGAACCGAAACTGATGGGCATGATCGCCAGCCTCGCCGGACGCCTCATCGGCGGGATCAGCAAACAGCAGGCGGACGTGTTCTTCACGAACCTGGAGCAGGAAGCGCTGAAGCCCGCCACGGCCTGACGCTTCCCGGTCCGGCCCGCCCGATTTCGCACGTCACCGAACTCCCCGGAGGTCAGGCATGAGCGCACCAACACCCAAGAAGATGGACGTCACCATTCACGTGAACGGCGAGGCACGCACCGCCAGCATCGAACCGCGCACCCTGCTCGTGCACTTCCTGCGCGACGAGCTGGAACTCACCGGCACGCACGTCGGCTGCGACACCAGCCAGTGCGGCGCGTGTACCGTGCACCTCGACGGGAACGCCGTCAAGAGCTGCACCGTGTTCGCCGTGCAGGCCCAGGGCCGGCAGGTCACCACCATCGAAGGCATCGGGAAGGTCGGCGACCTGCACGCCATCCAGACCGGGTTCTGGGAGGAGCACGGCCTGCAGTGCGGGTTCTGCACGCCCGGCATGATCATGAGCAGTCATGAGCTGCTGAAGCACACCCCCAACCCCACCGAGCACGAGATCCGGCACGCGCTGGAAGGGAACTTCTGCCGCTGCACCGGGTACCACAACATCGTGCGGGCCGTGCAGCACGCCGCGAACGCCATGTCCGGCACGCAGGCGCCCGCCGCAGCCGACGACTGACACGGCCGACGACGGACGCGCCCGCCCCACCGGCCCCGTCAGGGCAGTCAACGCGCGCACGTGACGCCCACCGGTGGGGCCAGAGCCGCGCCGCACGCCGCGAGGAGCGCCCACCGCAGTTCACCGGTCAGCCGCCCACGCCGGTCCACCGACCGGGCAGGGACCCCCACAGGCCCACAGAGGAGCACCCATGACCAAGCTTCCCGACTCCAACTACCACGCCCCCACCGGCCCCCAGAAGTACATGGGAAAGGCCATCAAGCGCGTCGAGGACCCCCGCTTCATCACCGGGACCGGCAGCTACACCGACGACATCAACGTGCACGGGCAGCTGCACGCCGCCATGCTGCGCAGCCCCTACGCGCACGCGAAGATCGGGAACATCGACGCGTCGGCCGCCCTGGCGCTGCCCGGCGTGCACGCCGTCCTGACCGGTGAGGACATGAAGGACGTCGGCAGCATCCCCACCGGCTGGCTGCTCCCCGGCCTGGTCGTGCCGCACCACGCTGCCATCGCGCGCGGCGAGGTGAACTACGTGGGCGACATCGTGGCCGTGGTCATCGCGGACACCCGCGCCATCGCCGAGGACGCCGTGGCCCTCATCGACGTGGACCTCGACCCGCTGGCGGCTGTGTCGCTCGGCAGTCAGGCGCTCGCGGACGGCGCGCCCCTCGTGCACGACGAAGCGCCCGGCAACGTCGCCTTCCAGTGGGAGATCGGGGACGCCGCCGCCACCGAGGCCGGATTCGCGCAGGCCGACCGGGTCGTGAAGCTCAAGCTCCGCAACCACCGCCTCGTCCCGAACGCCATCGAACCGCGCGCCAGTCTCGCCGAGTACCGCGCCGCCAGCGACGAGTACACCCTGCACACCACCTCCCAGAACCCCCACATCCACCGCCTGCTGCTCGCTGCCTTCGTGCTCGGCATTCCCGAACAGAAGCTGCGCGTGATCTCGCCGGACGTGGGCGGCGGGTTCGGCAGCAAGATCTTCCAGTACGCCGAGGAAGTCATCGTGCTGTTCGCCGCCAAGAAACTCCGTCGTCCCATCAAGTGGGCCGCGCGCCGCAGCGAGGCCTTCGTGACGGACGCGCAGGGCCGCGACCACGAATCCGAAGCCGAGATCGCCCTGAAGAACGACGGGAGCTTCCTCGCGCTGCGCGTCAGGACGCTCGCCAACCTCGGCGCGTACCTCACCACCTTCGCGCCCGCCGTGCCCACCTACCTGTACGGCACCCTCCTGAACGGCGTGTACAAGTTCCCCGCCATTCACGCGCACGTCACCGGCATCTTCACGAACACCGTGCCCGTCGACGCGTACCGTGGCGCGGGCCGCCCCGAGGCGACGTACCTGCTGGAACGCATCGTCAGCAAGGCCGCCAACGAACTGGGCCTCGACCCCAGCGAGGTGCGCCGCAGGAACTTCATCCAGCCGCAGGACTTCCCGTACCAGACGCCCGTCGCGCTCGTGTACGACAGCGGCAACTACGAGCCCGCGCTCGACAAGGCCCTCGGCATGGTCGGCTACCAGGACCTCCTCAAGGAGCAGGCCGAAGGGCGCGCCAGCGGCAGGAAGTACATCGGGATCGGCTTCTCCACCTACGTCGAGGCGTGCGGACTCGCGCCCAGCGCCCTCGTCGGCCAGCTCGGCGCGCAGGCCGGACAGTGGGAGAGCAGCGTGGTGCGCGTCATGCCGACCGGCAAGGTCGAGGTGCTCACCGGCAGCCACAGCCACGGCCAGGGCCACGAGACGACCTTCGCGCAGCTCGTCGCCGAGGAACTGCAGATCCCCATGGAAGACGTGACCATCGTGCACGGCGACACCGGCAAGATGCCCTTCGGCTGGGGCACCTACGGCAGCCGCTCGGCCGCGGTCGGCGGCAGCGCCCTCAAGATGGCGCTCGGCAAGATCAAGGCCAAAGCCACCAGGATCGCCGCGCACCTCCTTGAAGCGGCCCCCGAGGACGTGGAACAGGTGGACGGCACCTTCCGCGTCAAGGGCGTCCCCGAAGGCGGCAAGAGCTTCTTCGACGTGTCCCTCATGGCGCACCTCGCGCACAACATCCCCGCCGAGATGGAACCCGGCCTCGAAGAGCAGTACATGTACGACCCCAAGAACTTCGTGTACCCCTTCGGGACGCACGTCGCGGTGGTCGAGGTGGACGCCGACACCGGCAAGGTCAAGCTGCGCCAGTACGTCGCCGTGGACGACTGCGGCCCCCTCATGAACCCGCTGATCGTGGAAGGTCAGGTGCACGGCGGCATCGCACAGGGCTACGGGCAGGCCGTCCTCGAAGAGACCGTGTACGACGACGACGGCAACCTCCTGAGCGGCAACTTCATGGAGTACGCCATGCCGCGCGCCGAGGACATGGTGCAGATCCAGGTGGACCACACCGTCACGCCCAGCCCCCACAACCCGCTCGGCGTGAAAGGCATCGGCGAGTCCGGCACCATCTCCAGCACCGCCGCCGTCGCCAACGCCGTCGTGAACGCACTGGAAGCCTTCGGGATCAACCACCTCGACATGCCGTACACGCCCGAGAAGGTCTGGCAGGCCATCCAGGGCGCCAAGCGCGACATGCCGCAGGCCGCCGACGACTGAAGCGCACCTCCGCCAGCGCCGCGAGAAGCGGCCAGCGCGGAGCGTGAACCCGTCCGCAGCGGGGCCGGAGTGAGGGCGACGGGGCACCGTCCCCGTCGCCGGACCGGAGCGCCACGACGAGCAGGACCGATATTCATTCCAGCACCGGAGGTTCCATGTACACCACCGACTTCGACTACCACCGCGCCACCAGCGTCCAGAACGCCCTGGAACTCCTGGCCGCCAACGACGGCGCCAAACTCCTCGCGGGCGGACACTCGCTCGTGCCGTCCATGAAGCTGCGTCTGGCCAGCCCCACCGCCCTCATCGACATCTCGCAGGTCGAGGAGATGCAGGGCATCCGGCAGGAAGGCGACAGGATCATCATCGGGGCAGGCACCACGCACGCCCAGATCCTGCGTTCGGACCTGCTGAAGGAACTCTGCCCGATCCTCCCGGACGCCGCCGACTGGATCGGCGACCCGATGGTCCGCAACTGCGGCACCATCGGCGGGGCGCTCGCGCACGCCGACCCGGCCGCCGACTACCCCGCCAGCATCCTCGCGCTGGAAGCGGACCTGAAACTCGTCAGCCGTGACGGCGAGCGCGTCGTGAACGCCCGCGACTTCTTCCACGGCATGTTCGAGACGGCCGCCCGGGAAGGCGAGATCCTCACCGAAATCCACGTGCCGGTCCTGCAGGGCGCGAAGATGGCGTACGCGAAATTCCCTCACCCGGCCAGCCACTACGCCATCGTCGGCGTGGCTGCCGTCCTCACCGACAGCGGCGCCCGCCTCGCCCTGACCGGCGCGGGCGCCAAGGCCGTGCGCCTCCCGCGTGTCGAGACGGCCCTCGGCAGCGACTACAGCGAGAGCAACGTCGCGAACGCCACGCAGAACGCCATCGATCCCGGCGATCTCCTCAGCGACCGCTTCGCGAGCGCCGAGTACCGCGCGCACCTCGCGGGCGTGTTCGCGCAGCGCGCCATCACCCAGGCGACCGCCTGAGACCGAATTGAGCTGAACTCGAACTCCCGGCGTTCAGCCGAGCAGGCCTCCCGTCCCCCGTGGACCGGGAGGCCTGTCCGTTGTGGGGCCGGGCGTGAAGGTGTTCTCTGTTCCTTCCTGTCCGTTCCCGCCCGGCCGGTCAGCGGCCGAACAGCCACACCGACATGGGCCGCCCCGCCATCCACCGCGCCACGGCAAGCGGGACCCCCGTCCCCAGCACGACGTACAGCGCGACCAGCGGCACCTGCAGCAGCGCCGACCCCGGCGACGCCAGCCGGTCGAAGGTCCACAGCAGCAGCGGGTGCAGCAGGTACACCTGCAGACTGAACTGCCCCAGTCGCGCCAGCAGCGGACGGACGTGCCCGGCCAGCGCCCCGCCCGCCCGGGCCAGCCGCACGCTCAGGCCGCCCATGACCACGGCGGCCAGCAGGGTGTACGCCCAGTTCCCGGCCGTGTACGCGAGCACGTTCAGCGGCCTGCCGAGCGCCTGCGCGGCACCCAGCGGCAGGTACACCGCCAGGGCCACGGCGCACGCCACGGTCAGCTGACCGCCACGGCGTGCCCACAGGTCCGTGAACCGCTCCGGCCGTGCGCCGAGCGCGGTGCCCGCGACGAGCGGCAGCACGTACCACAGGGCCAGACTTCCGACGCTCTCCAGATGCCAGACGCGCAGGTTCAGGGCGTACACGCCGGACTGCACGGCCGCCGCGCCTGCCAGCACGGCCCAGAGCGGCCACGGCAAGCGGTTCAGGCGCCGCAGGAGGGGCAGCAGCAGCGTCACCTGCAGGGCCAGCAGCAGGTAATACAGGTGAAAGTACCCCTTGCCGTGCAGCAGGCCCGGATCCCAGAACGCCGCGAGCCGCTCCCCCGGTCCCGGCCCGGCCCCCGTCACGACCTTGAACGTCAGGTACAGGGCCGTCCACAGCACGTACGGCCACAGCAGCTGCCGGGCACGGCTGCCGAGATACCGCCGCCACGAGAACACCGACGACGAGCGCGCGAACACCAGCGCACTCAGGAACAGGAAGGTCGGCACCACGAACTGTGTGACGCGGTTCACGACGAGCAGCGCCACGTGCAGCGCGCTGCCCTCGGGCGCGCGGTCCAGGTTCGCTCCGCTGACGTGATGCACCACCACCAGCAGCACCGTCAGGCCACGGCACACGTCCACCCACGCAAGTCGCCCGGAGGCGACGGATGCAGTGGAGGAGGTGGGGGGAGGGGGGGAGGCAGGCATGGGTCGGTCCCCGGCAGCCGGGGCCGTGAGCGTACCCTGGCATTCCGTGGGAAGCTGCCGTGTTCACGGAACGCGGCTTTAGACTGCTCCTCTTTTCCGCACCGGTCCTGCCGTCAGGGGCGCAGGTCGTTCAGGTCGTCCGGGCGGAGCGGCGCGAGCGTCAGGCGGACGGCGTGCGGCGCGCCCTGCCCGGAGGCGGCGTTCTCATCGAACATGCCCTTCAGGCGCAGGGCGAGCGTCACGAGTTCCGACTGCACCTGCCGGACCTGCTCGGGCGTGAGTGGTCCGGCGTTCAGGCCGGTGAAGGCGTCCACGGGCGGCCCCTGCCACCCGGTCAGCACGCCGCGCAGTTCGGCCGTGTCGTAACTCTCGTCGATCTGCAGGTCCTGCCCGTCCCGGAACACCCGCAGGCCCCAGCGTCGCCCGTGGGCGTGCTCGTGCACGGCATCCTCGAAACTCCGCCCGAGCGTGCGGGCGAGCAGGCGGTCGACCGGACCGAACTGCCGTTCGAAGCGTTCGGCGAAGTCGGCGTCGGGCGTGTGTTCGCGCGGCACGAAGTACGCGTCCGCGCTCGCCCGGTAGTGGCGGATGTCGCGTCCGGCGCGCGCCTCGCGCCGCGTCTCCCGCAGCAGGCCCGCCTGCAGGAGCGCCTGCACGTCGCGGTGCACGGCGCGCAGGTCGGCGTTCAGGGCGCGGGCGGCGGTGGCGGCACTGCCCTCCTGCGCCATGAACTGCCCGAGGGTGCGCCGCACGCGCGGGTGCAGCAGCAGGCGCACGGCCTGCGCGTCGATGACGTGCTGGACACTACTCACATTCTGATCTTACTGTGCGAGCAGGCTGGGCCGCACCGTGGAGGCATGACCAGTCCCGAACAGCGCCACGAGGTCGCCACCCTTCGCCTGCAGGCCCTCCAGCACGAGGCGGGCATGGCACGGCAGCTGCAGGCCGCGCGTCCGGCTGTGCGGTTCTCGCTGCGCGTGCCGTTCCTGCGCCTGACGCTGCACTTCGCGGTGCAGGTCACGCCCTCCGCCTGACGGTCCGGCGTGCGGATCGTCACCGTTCTTCCTGGCGGGCCACGCGCGGGCCGCTACACTGCCCGGCATGGATGTCGCTGCGCTGCGTGCGTCGCTGCTCGGGTGGTTCGCCGCCCAGGGCCGCGCGGACCTGCCGTGGCGCGTGACGCGCGAGGACGGGCAGCGCGACCCGTACCGGGTGTGGGTGGCGGAGGTGCTGCTGCAGCAGACGCAGGTGGTGCGCGGCCGCGTGTACTTCGAGCGCTTCCTGACGGCCTTCCCGACCGTGCAGGCGCTCGCGCTGGCGCCGCAGGAGGCGGTCCTGAAGGCCTGGGAGGGCTGCGGGTACTACGCCCGCGCCCGCAACCTGCACCGGGCCGCGCAGGTCATGGCGCGGGAAGGCGTGCCCGTCACGTATGACGGCTGGCTGGCCCTGCCGGGCGTCGGGCCGTACACGGCGGCGGCCGTGTCGTCCCTGGCGTTCGGGGAGGGGCGGGCCGTGATGGACGGCAACGTGCGCCGCGTGCTGAGCCGCCTGTACGCCGTGGAGGTCCCCACGGACGCGTGGGTGCAGGGCACGGCGGACGCCCTGCTCGACCCGGCCCGGCCCGGCGAGTGGAACGAGGCCGTCATGGATCTCGGCGCGACCGTCTGCGTCCCGAAACGCCCGCTGTGCGGTGCGTGCCCGCTGCGGGCGCAGTGCGCGGCCCTGGCGTCCGGCGAGCCTGCCCGTTACCCCGCCCCGAAGGTCCGGGCGGCGGCGCGCGAGGTGCGGGCCGTCGCGGTCCTGGCGGGCACGCCCGGCACGCCGTACCTGGAGGAGCGTCACGGGACGCTGCTGGGCGGCCTGTGGGGCCTGCCGCTGGAGGACTGCGGGGACGGCACGGAAGGCGACGCGCTCGCGCGGCTCGCCGGACGACTGCAGGTGCGGCCCGCCGAGCGGCTGGGCGTGGTGACGCACACCATGACGCACCGGCACCTGACCGTCACCCTGTACCGCGCGGACGGCGCACTGCCCGGCACGCCTGCCGACGCGCGGCCCCTGTCGCGCCTCGACCGGAAACTGCTGGCGCTCGCGGCGGACCTGGGTGTGCAGCGCCCGCTGTTCTGATCCGGGTTCCGGTGGAATCCCGTGGGGTATGCGGGTTCGGTCCCGCTCGGACGGAACGCGCACGAACGGCTCCTTCTGGGCGTGCGCGTCCGGCAGGCGCTAGACTGCCCGCATCATGACCGGCCGCCCGACCCTCGCTTCCAGTCTCCGGGCCATCTACTCGCTGCGTGCCGCCGTCACCAAACCCGTGTACTGGTGGTACGAGCGCCGCCTGCGCCGCAAGGTCCGCGAGGGCGGCAAGCTCCCGCAGCACCTGGGCCTCATCCTGGACGGCAACCGCCGGTTCGCGAAGGCGGCGGGCGTGCAGCGCGAGATCGGGTACGAGTTCGGGATCGACAAGGCGCACGAGGTGCTGCAGTGGTGCCTGGAGCTCGGCATTCCCGCCGTGACGATCTGGGTGCTGAGCACCGACAACGTCGCCCGCGACCCGGAAGAGGTCGCGCACCTCATGAAGCTCTTCGACCGTGAGGCCCGCAACCTCGCGCAGGACCCCCGTATTCACGGGAACCGGGTGCGGGTGCGCGCCATCGGACAGCACCACGGCTTCCCGGCGCACGTGCTGGACGCCCTGAAGCAGCTGGAGGCCGCGACCGCCAGTTACGACGGCATGCTGCTGAACATCGCGGTCGGGTACGGGGGCCGCGAGGAGATCGTGGACGCCGTCAAGGTGTACCTGGAGCACCAGCAGGAGGCGGGCGCGACGCTGCAGCAGGCGGCCGCCGCACTCCGCCCGGACGACATCAGCGCCCGCACGTACACGGCGGGCACGCCGGAGGTGGACTTCATCATCCGGACGAGCGGCGAGATCCGCATGAGCGGCTTCATGCTGTGGCAGAGCGTGTACTCGGAATTCTACTTCTGTGACGTGTACTGGCCGGGCTTCCGCTGGGTGGATTTCCTGCGGGCCCTGCGGGACTTCCAGGGCCGCAAGCGCCGCTTCGGGAAGTGAACCGGGGCGGGCCGGGCGGGCGCTCCTGACGGGACGCTTCCCGGTCCGCGTCGCAGTGCAGTGCGCCTGCGGCTGTCATGATAGAGGGTATGACTGTTTCTCCCACCCCGCTCGAGACCCTGCTCGCCCAGGCCCACGCTCAGCCGGGCGAACCTCAGACCCGACTGTCGGGCCTGCTGAGCGCCCTGGAGGACGCCGACTGGACCCTGCTGATGGGCGGCCAGGAGGCGCTCGCGGCGCAGATCGCGTCCCTGATCGGGCCGGGCCTGATCCGCCTCGACCCGCGCCTGAACCTGAACCGTGAGGCCTTCGCGAGCTTCGGGCTGGCCCTGGCGAGCAGCGACGGCGACTGGAAGGGCGCGCGGGCCGTGTGGCTGCTGGAACCCGACGAGCGCGCCCTGACGCGCGCGCGCCGCGCGGACGTGCCGGTGATCGTGGACGCGACCCTCGCGCCCGGCGGCCGCTGGCTGGAGCAGGGCGTACACCTCGTGGTGTACCGCGACGCCGTGACCCTCACCGGGTACGACGACGTGCAGCTGAGCAGCGTGTCGGGCCTGGGCAGCCGTCCCCGCCGCGTCGCGTCCGGCCCGGCGGACCTCGCGGTGGCGCTCGCGCTGCGCGACATCGGGACGCTGGCGCTGCGCATGAACCGCCGCACCCGCAACGCGGAGGCGCTGTTGCCGCGCTTCGCGGGGCGTGCCCTGCCGGTGTCGGGCGGGGTGCTGCTGCTGGAGCACGACGGTCCCAGCACCGTCACGCCGCTCGGCGGGAACCTGTCGGCGGCGCGCGCCGTGCCTGCGGGGACGCTCGTCACGGTGGGCATCGAGTCGCCGGACGACGCGTGGACCGTGCTGGGCGCCGTCCTGAACCGTGAGGCGCGGCCCGCTCCCGCGCCGGACGAGTTCCCCATGCTGGACGAGGACCTGCCGGAAGCGCCGGTCAGTCGGGGCGTGTCCCTGCAGAGCGAACCGGGGCAGCGTGAGCCTGGGCAACGTGACCCGGGGCAGCGTGCGCCGGACGGCGAACGTGACCGTCAGCCGGACCGTCGCCCCCGCACCGAGCCGCAGGAACGCCCCGACCGTTCCGCCCCGGCGGGTGATGCGCGGCCGAACGGCGCCGTGCAGGCCGAACCGCACGCGCCCGAGGCAGCGCCGGAACAGCCCGCCCCGCAGGACGCGCCTGCCCAGCCGCAGGACGCCGCGCAGCACGACTACTCCGACCGGGAGTTCGTGTTCACGCCGCCGCCCGTCCTGCCTCCCCTCCCGGCCCTCACCGCGCCGAGCGTCCCGACGCCCGTCAGCCAGCCGAGCGTCCCGAACGTCCCCGACTCGCTGGGCGACATGGCGCACGACGACGGCCGCCCCGCCCGCGGTCGCCGAGGCCGCCGCGGCAAGCACGACGCCGCGCCCGCCGGGACCGCGCCGCTCCAGGCGCAGGACAGCCAGCCGGAAATCGTGATGTCCGAAAGCTTCACGCGCCCGCCCGAACCGGAAACCGCGCCCGAAGAGACGCAGGACGCGTGGCCCGAGGAGGCCCTCGCCACGCCCGCCGAATACACCCCCACGCCCGAAACGGCGGACCCGGACGCGCACCTGCCGCTGCAGCTCCCGCCGGACCTGCCCACCGACGCGTCCCTGGACGTGGACGGCCTGACGCCCGAACAGCAGGCGATCTTCGCGCGCCTGCGCGAGTGGCGGAACGCCGAAGCGAAACGGCAGACGGTCAGCCGCTTCATCATCGCGTCCAACGCCACGCTCGCCGAAGTCGCCCGGCGCGTCCCGTACACCGAGGCCGACCTGAAGGCCGTGAAAGGCATGGGCCCCGAACGGCTGCGCAAGTACGGCGAGAAGATCCTGGAAGTGGTGCGAGGCTAACCGTGACGCCCGAACGCTACGCCAAGATCCGCCGCGTGCTGAGCCTGCGCCAGCCGACCCTGACCGTCCTGATGGACGAGGTCAACAAACCCCACAACTTCAGCGCCATCCTGCGCACCTGCGACGCCGTGGGCGTGCTGCAGGCGCACGCGGTCCCGCCGCACCGCAGCGGCACCCTGCCGAGCGCGCTGCCCACCTACGTCGCCACGTCCGGCAGCGCCGACAAGTGGGTGGACGTGCAGACGCACAGGGACGCCGTGAGCGCCGTGCAGGCCCTGCAGGCGCGCGGCTTCCAGGTGCTCGCCACGCACCTGTCCGAGAAGAGCGTCGATTACCGCGAGCCGGACTACACCCGTCCCACCTGCGTGCTGCTCGGCGCGGAGAAGTGGGGCGTGTCGGACGCGGCCGCGCAGGCCGCCGATGCCAACATCGTGATCCCCATGATGGGCATGGTGCAGAGCCTCAACGTGTCGGTCGCGGCCGCCACCATCCTCTTCGAGGCGCAGCGCCAGCGGCTCGCGGCGGGCCTGTACGCCGCCCCGCAGCTGGACGACGCCGAACTCGACCGGCTCGCCTTCGAGTGGGGGTACCCGGAACTCGCGCCGCTGTACCGCGAGCGCGGCGAGGCGTACCCGGCCCTGGACGACGAAGGGCAGGTGCTCGCCGCGCACGGCTGACCCGGAATCCGATTCGGCCCGCACACGCTGCGGGATTGACCCGCTCCCCCGTCACGGGCGGCTTCTTGGACCGGCTTCAACCGCTCCGGGAGGCCGCCTGATACATTCGTTGGGATGATAAGCATTGATCTGAGCGACAAGACCGCCCTCGTGATGGGCGTGGCCAACGCCCGCAGCCTCGGCTGGGCCATCGCCGAGAAACTGCTGGAGGCGGGCTGCCGCGTCGGTTTCAGTTATCAGGGCGAGCGCCTGAAACCCGAACTCGACAAGCTCCTCACGGACAAGGTCGGCACGTGGACCCTGCAGGCCGACGCGACCAGCGAGGACGACCTGACGGCCCTCTTCGCGAAGGTCCGCGAGGAATTCGGGACGCTCGACTACCTCGTGCACAGCATCGGGTTCGCGCCGCGCGAAGCGATGGAGGGCCGCTTCATCGACACGACGCCCGCCGACTGGAACACCGCCATGAGCGTCAGCGCGTACACGCTCGTCAGCATCGCCCGGCACGCCGAGCCGCTCCTGCGTGACGGGAGCAGCATCGTGAGCCTCACGTACCACGCGTCGCAGCAGGTCGTCCCGAAGTACAACGTGATGGGCGTCGCCAAGGCCGCGCTGGAGGCCGCCACCCGCTACCTCGCGAGCGAGATGGGCGCGGCGGGCGTGCGCGTGAACAGCATCTCGGCCGGCCCGATGCGGACCATCGCGGCGCGCAGCATTCCCGGCTTCGGCGGCATGTACGACAAGGCCGCGAAGGCCGCCCCGCTCGGCCGCAACGCCACCCCCGAGGAGGTCGGGAAGCTCGCGCTGTTCCTGCTGTCGGACCTGGGCAGCGGCGTGACGGGCGAAGTGGTGTACGTGGACGCCGGCGCGCACATCATGACCATGAAACTCGACTGACCCGGATTCCGGTCAGCCCTGACGGCAGAATGCCCTGCTGCGCTGCGGGTATCATCGGGCCGTGACGACCGTGCCCGACCCTGCCGCCCCGCACGCCTTCTGGCTCCTGAAGTCCGAGCCGGACGTGTTCGGCTTCCCGGACCTGCTGCGGGTGGGGCGCGAGCCGTGGAACGGCGTCCGCAACTACCAGGCGCGCAACAACCTGCGCGCCATGCGGGCGGGCGACCTCGCGCTGTTCTACCACTCCAACGCGAAACCGGCCGGGGTGGCGGGCGTGGCGCGCGTGGTGCGCGCGGCGTACCCGGACGACCTGCAGTTCGATCCCGGCAGCGCGTACCACGACCCGCGTTCCGACCCGGCCGAGCCGCGCTGGAGCATGGTGGACGTGTCGCCCGTGCTGGCCTTCCCGGCCCTGCTGACACTGGAGCGCCTGCGGGACCTGCCCGCGTGGCAGGCGTCGCCGCTCACGCAGAAAGGCACGCGCCTCAGCGTGCTGCCCGTCACGGCCGAGCAGTTCACGGCGGCGCTCGCCGAGGCCGGTGTCCGCCTCCCCTGACCCTGGCGGCGTGCGGTGCGGCCCGGTGGGGAAGACGGGAGGCGCGGCTGGACCTGCGGATGGCTGTGAACTTCTGGACCGGGTGTAAGCCTTCTGTCAGGCCGGATCGTTCATCATGCCTCATGGAACTCACGCTGCTGGCGCTGCTGGTCTCCGTCTTCGCTCTCTCTGCCGTGACTCAGGCCAGTCAGCGGCGTTCCAGGGTCGTTCCCGTGCCTGTCCGTGTGCGCAGTTCAAAGTGACTCCGTCTTCCCGCCCCGCATCGTCCTGCATCGTCGTGTAGCGTCCTCCCTGTGATCTGACCTTTCAGGCCGCCCGCGTCTCTCCGGAGTCGCGGGCGGTTTCTTGGCATGCAGGACCGCAACAGTGACGCGATGATTTCTGCCCGGTTCATCTGCCCTTTATGGAAGGCGGTACAGTGACCGCATGACCCTGCCCGCCACCGACGCCCGCCCCGCCACCCTCTACCCGCTGCACGACGACATCGGCTCGGTGTCGCTGGTGCAGAGTGTCGGGGACGACAAGATGATCGTGAACGCCGCCCGCGTCTCGTTCGGCGGGGACAGCGACACCCCCCTCACCGCGCGCGACGAGAAACTCATCGGATACCTGCTGCGCGAACACCACGGCTCGCCCTTCGAGCACAACCTCATCACCTTCAAGGTCGTGTGCCCCGTCTTCGTGGACCGCCAGATGGTCCGCCACCGCGTCGGCGTCAGCAAGAACGAGATCAGCGGCCGCTACGTCGAGATGCAGGAACGCGTGTACGTCCCCGCCCAGTTCCGCCAGCAGGCGAAAAGCAACCGGCAGGCGTCCGTGGAGGCAGGCGAGCACCTCGACCAGGCGGCCGCCACCGAAACGTACCGTGAGGCCTGGAACGCCGCGTACACGGCGTACACGCGCCTGCTGGAGCTCGGCGTGACGCGCGAACAGGCCCGGGGCGTGCTCCCCCAGGCCCTCTACACCGAGAGTTACTACACCTTCAACGTCCGCAGCCTGCTGCACTTCCTGGCGCTGCGCGACCACGAAGGCGCGCAGTACGAGACGCGCCTGTACGCCCGCGCCATGCACGCCCTCGCCGAGCCGCTCTTCCCCGTCACGTTCGCCGCGTGGGCCGCACAGCACACCCACTGACCCGGACTCCGGCCGGGTGGTGTGTGCGGATTCACTCCCGCAACGCGGCCCCGGACCGTGCAGGGACGGCCAGCGACCTCCAACGCTGAATGAAGCCCCCGCAGTCCGGTGAGTGGGAGGGGGTGGGTACACTGAGCGGGTGACTGTTCCCGCCAAGCCTCCGCTCCGTCCGGCCCGCGTGTTCGCGCTGCTGCGCGACGCGTCCCTGGCGTTCAGTCAGGACAACGCGCCGCGCCTCGCGGCCGCCCTCGCGTACTACGCGTTCAGCGCCATCGCGCCCCTGCTGTTCCTCGTCACGGTCGTCGCCGGGTACTTTCTCGGGCAGGCGAAAGTGCGCGCGCAGCTGTTCAACGCCCTGAACGACAGCGTCGGCCCGCAGGTGTCCACCTTCATCCAGACGCTCCTCCCGAAACTGTCCGGCGGGAACCTCACGTGGGCCAGCGTCATCGGCGGCGTCACGGTCTTCCTGACCGCCACCAGCCTCTTCGTGCAGCTGCAGGGCTCCCTGAACTCCCTGTGGGGCCTCGTGCCGCCCGACGACACGCCCCCCACCCTCCTGCAGAACGTGTGGCTGATCGTCAAGACGCGCCTGATCGCCTTCGCGCTCGTGCTGCTGTTCGGGGCGTTCATCATCGCGTTCCTCGTCGGGAACACCGTCCTGTCCGCCGTCGCGTCCCGGCTGGGCGACACCATCGGGTTCGGCGCGTTCTTCGTGCGGATCGGGACGTTCCTGCTCTCGATGCTGCTGTTCACGCCCGTCTTCGCCAGCCTGTACAAGTTCCTGCCGAGCGTGAAACTCCCCTGGCGCGAGGTGTGGGTGGGTTCGGCCGTCACGGCCGCCCTGTTCACGCTGGGTCAGGTCCTGATCGGCCTGTACTTCGGGCGCATCGCGGGCAACAGCCCGTACGGCGCGGCCGCCGCGCTGTTCCTGATGCTGCTGTGGATCTACTACTCGTCCATGATCGTGTTCTTCGGCGCGGAGATCACGTGGGTGTACTCGCAGCAGTACGGTACCCGGCAGGGCGGCGCGGACAACACCGAGAAGGCCGCTGCCGTCACCGAGCATTCCCGGCAGCTGGACGCAGGCGCGAGCGGCCCCGAGGCGCGCGCCCGTGCCGGTCAGGCCCGCGTGGCCGCCAAGAAGGACGCCCCCGAACCCCGGAGCCAGCAGGACACCCGCCCGCAGGGTGCGGTCACCCCACCCGCCCGCCCGCAGGACGCCCTGCCGAGCGTGTCCGCCGCACTGGCGCACGCGGCCGTGGCCGTCCTCGCCGTGCCGTCCGTGATCGTGCTGCGCGCCGTGCGCCTCGTCACGCGCCGCCGCTGACCCGACCCCATCCGAGCACGACCGCGCCGGCCCGCACCCCCAGGAGGGCGGGCCGCTGCCATACGGTTTTGATCCGATTCCAGGGATGCCGGAAGCAGCGAAGGCATCCCTTCTTGGGCAGAACGGACGCCCTGCAGGACGCCTGCCCGCTTCCATCTCCTCCAAACCGTACTTGTTGGCACTCGCTTCGCTCGGCTGAACTCGTAGAGTTCAGCTCAAAACCGTATCATTTGACCGGAGTCCGGCTTACAGCGGGTACGGCAGCGTGCCCTCGTAGATCGCGCGGCCCACGATGGCCCCCTCGATGCCCAGTTCCGTCAGCAGGTCCGCGTCCTGCGTGTTCGCCACGCCGCCGCCCACGATCAGGGTGTTCGTCCACAGCGTCCTCACCTGCGCCATCAGGTCCCGGTCCAGGCCGCGCAGCGTCCCATCGCGCGTCACGTCCGTGAAGATCAGCGTCTCCAGGCCCAGCTGCCCGAGCCGCGCCGTCATCTGCGCGACCTTCACGCCGCTCGCCTCCGCCCACCCGGACACCGCCACGTCCGGCCAGCGCGCGTCCAGGCTCACCACGACCGCCTCCGGCCCGTGTGCGTCCAGCAGCTGACCCACCAGTTCCGGGCGCTTCACGGCCGCCGTGCCGATCACGACGCGCGCCACGCCCAGCGCCAGCAGCGCCTCCGCGCTCTCCTGGTCACGGATGCCGCCGCCCACCTCGACCGGCACGTCCAGCGTCTCCACGATCCGCCGGATCACGGCGCGGTTCTCGCCGCGCCCGGTCGCGGCATCCAGGTCCACGAGGTGCAGCAGCGGCGCACCCAGGCCCGCCCAGTGCCGCGCGGCCTCCAGCGGCGACTCGAAGTACACCGTCTCACGGTCCGGGTCGCCCTCGTAGAGGCGCACGGCCCGCCCACCCTGAATGTCCACGCACGGGATGATCTGAGGCTTCACTGACATGCCCAGAAGTGTAGAGCACGCCCGGCCCGCGCCGCCTCCGTCCCCGCAGGCTGATAGACTCGCTCAGACTGTGCGTATCGGCTTCGTGACCGCCACCTACCTGCCCTCCCGGAACGGAGTGGCGACCAGCAGCGCCCTGTTCGCGCAGGGACTGCGGGACCTGGGGCATGAGGTGCGCATCTTCGCGCCCGTCCACCCCGCCCAGCAGCCCGAGGACGGCGTGTACCGCCTGCCCAGCAGCTCCTGGGGCACGCCCGCCGACTACCCGCTGCTGCTGTGGCCGAGCCGCCCGGTCGTCGCGCGCCTCCCGCTCTTCGATCTGGACGTCGTCCACACCATGCATCCCTTCCTGGCCGGGCAGCTCGCGTCGCTGTGGGCGCGCCGCATCGCCGCGCACCGCCGCCGCCGCGTGCCGCTCGTGTTCACGGCGCACACCCAGTACGAGCAGTACCTGCACTACGCGCGCGTGCCGCGCCGCGCCGGCAGTTCCCTGGTCCGCGCGCACGTCACGGCCTTCGCGCGGCACGTCTCGCAGGTCCTCGTGCCGGGTCAGGCGATGGCCGACATGCTCGCCCGCTACGGGTACGACGGTCCCGTCACGACCCTCCCCAACCCCGTGAACCTCGCCAACTTCGCCGCCGCGACCGGCGCGGGCATCCGCGCGCAGTACGGCGTGCCGCAGCACGCGCCGCTCGTCCTGAGCCTCGGCCGTCTCGCGCCCGAAAAGAACCTCCCCGCGCTCCTCGACGCCTTCCGCATCGCCCGCACCCGGCAGCCGGACCTGCACCTGCTGATCGTCGGGGACGGCCCCAGCCGCGCCGCCCTCGCCGCGCACGCCGGGGAGAACGTCACCTTCGCGGGCGGCGTCCCGTACCCGCAGGTGCCGGACGTGCTCGCCGCAGCCGACGTGTTCCTCACGGCCAGCGAGAGCGAGGTGCTGCCCATGTCCATGATCGAGGCGCTCGCCGCCGGAGCGCCCCTCGTCGCCGCGCGCAGCCCCGCCGCCCTCGACCTGATCCGGCCCGGCCAGAACGGCCTGCTGAGTGGCGCCGCGCCCGCCGCGCTCGCCGACACCCTCCTGCGCGCCCTGCGCCCGGACCTGCTCCCGCAGCTGCGCGCCGGGGCGCTCGCGTCCGCGCAGACGTACGACGTGCGCGTCCGCGCCGCCGAACTCGCCCGGCACTACGAACGCCTCATCCAGGCCCCCTGGACGCCCGGCCGCATCTGACGCCCGGCCGTGCGCGCCGCACGGGCATACTCGGGACATGACACGCAGGAGCACACCATGCAGCAGGGGTCCTGCCCGCCCCCCATGCAGGCGGAACGGATGACCCGCACGGACGGCCTCCCGGCAGGCGGCTTCAACGCTCTCGTCCCGGAATTCGACGTGACGGACCTGCCGCGCAGCCTGCACTTCTGGTGCGCGGGCCTGGGGTTCACGGTCGCGTACGGACGGCCCGAGAGCGGCTTCGCGTACCTGGAGCGTGAGGGCGCGCAGGTGATGCTGTGCCGCATGGACGGCACGTGGCAGACCGGCCCGCACGAGTACCCGCTCGGCCGGGGCCTGAACTTCCAGATTGCGGTCACGGACGTCACGGCCGTCCTGGCGGGCCTGGAGCGCCTGAACTGGCCGCTGTTCCGCCCGCTGCGGGACGTGTGGCGCGTGACGGGCGACCGGCAGAGCGGCGACCGGGAGTTCCTGGTGCAGGACCCGGACGGGTACCTGCTGAGGTTTTCGCAGGGCCTCGGCGAGCGCCCGCTCGACCCGTAGGACCTCTGCCCCGTGAACAGGGGAGGGCGTGCGGGAAAGCTCGCCGCACACCCTCCTTCAAACCGTACCCGTCGGTGCTCGCTTCGCCCGGCTGAACTCCAGAAGTTCAGCGCCACCCGGTGTCAGATCAGGGCGGCTTCGTGTGGCGTGGCGTGTGCGCGGCCCGCCTGGAGCGCCTGGTCGAGGTCGCGTTTCAGGTCGCTGGCGTCTTCCACGCCGACGCTCATGCGGATGGTGTGCGGCGTGACGCCTGCCGCGCGCCGGGCCGGTTCGGGCATGCGGCTGTGCGTGGTCGTCCACGGGTGCACGACGAGCGTGCGCGTGTCCCCGAGGTTGGGGGCCATGCGGATCACCCGGAGGGCCGCGAGGAACGGTGCGGGGTCCGGCACCTCGAAGGTCAGGACGGCGCCGTACCCGCCGTGCAGGTACTGCTGAGCGAGCGCGTGGTGCGGGCTGGCGGGCAGGCCGGGGTACGCGACGCCCGTGACCGCGTCGTGCGCACTGAGGTACTGCGCGAGGTCGAGGGCCGTCTGGGATTCGCGCGTGAGGCGCAGCGAGAGCGTCTCGAGGCCCTGTGCGATCAGGAAGGCGCTGTGCGCGCTGAGCGTCATGCCGAGCTGGTGCGCGCCGAACCAGCGTTGCCGCCACGCGAGGGCCGCCGGGCCGCGCGTGGTGAGCAGGCTGGGGTCGCCGTCCGTGTAGATGGCGTTGCGGCTCAGGTCGTGGTGTGTGCCGACCGTGACGCTCCCGCCGAGGACCGTGCCGTGCCCGCCCGCCCACTTGGTGAGGGAGTGCGTGACGATGTCCGCGCCGTGCGTGAGGGGCCTGCACAGGAAGCCGACGCCGCCCCAGGTGTTGTCGATGCCGAGCAGTGCGCCGTGCTCGTGTGCGATGCGGGCGTACGCGCCGATGTCGGCGATGTCGGCGGCGGGATTGCCGATCGTTTCGGCCCACACGAGGCGCGTGCCGGGCTGCATGGCGGCCTGCACCGCTTCCGGCGTGTTGGGGACGATGGTGGACGTGATGCCCATCAGCGGCAGGATGTTGTTCAGCAGGCCCGCCGACCCGCCGAAGAGGCTGCTGGTCGCCACGACGTGATCCCCGGCGCGGCACACGCTGAGGATGGCGGTGAAGGTCGCCGCCTGCCCGCTCGACAGGGCGACGGTGGCCGTGCCGCCCTCCAGCGCCGTGAGGCGCTCCTCGAGGGCCTGCACGGTGGGGTTCTGCAGGCGCGCGTAGCTGTACGTGGCGTTCGTGACGAATTCCGTCGCGCCGTCCTGCAGCGTCTCGAACTGAAACGCCGCGATCTGGTGGATGGGAATGCCGACGCCGAGCGTGTTCCCGCGCGGAATGCCGACCTGCACCGCCTGCGTGTCGTAACTCAGGGCGTCCGGATGGGGGCTGTCTGTGCTCATGCGTCATGATACCGCCGCCCCGGCCGGTACACTGACCGGGTGTCATACATGGGCGACCTCCGGACGCTGCTCGGGCCGCGCCCTCTGTTCAGCGTGGGCGTGAGTGCGGTCCTGCAGGACGATGCGGGCGGGTGGCTGCTGCAGCGCCGCAGCGACAACGGCCTGTGGGGCGTGCCGGGCGGCGGGGTGGAGCCGGGCGAGACCTTCGAGGAGGCGGCCGCGCGGGAACTGCACGAGGAGACGGGCCTGACGGGCGTGACGCTCGCCCCGTGGGGCACGCTGAGCGGCCCGGAGATGCATCACGTGTACCCGAACGGCGACGAGGTGTTCCTGGTGGGCCGCGCGTTCCGGGGCACCCTGAGCGCGGCGCAGCTGAGCAGGGCGACGCTCGGCAGCGACGGCGAGACGCTGGAACTGCGCGTCTTCGCGCTGGACGACCTGCCTGCCCTGAGCGGCGCGGTGGAACGCTGGGCGGCGCGGCAGCTGCGGGCCGAGCGGGGCCTCCCGGCACGGCCGGACCTGCAGCCGGTCCCGCGTGCCGTGCAGGCGGGCGGGAATCACCTGGCGGAGCTGCGGGCCGTGCTCGGTCCGCGCCCGCTGTTCGCGCCGGGAGCGAACGTGATCGTGCAGGACGACGCGGGCCGCGTGCTGCTGCTGCGTCACGCCGGGACGGGCCGCTGGACGCTGCCGGGCGGCAGTCTGGAGCTCGGGGAGTCGCTCGTGCAGGGCGCGCAGCGGGAACTGCTGGAGGAGACGGGCCTGCGCGCCGCGCAGCTGGAGGAACTGGAGTTCTACGCCGGGGCCGCGTACCGCTTCACGTACCCGCACGGCGACGTGATCGACAACGTCGCCGTGCTGTACCGCGCGCACGGCGTGACGGGCACGCTCACCCCGCAGGTGAGCGAGGTCCTGGAGGCCGCGTGGTTCGCGCCGCCGGACCTGCCCGGCCCGGACGACCTGAGCGGCCCCCTGATCCGCGCCATGCTGCAGCGCCTGCACTCCTGAGCCGGACACCGTACGTGTTGCCTCTCGCTCCACTCGGCCACACCCCGGGGTTCAGCTCCATTTGGGATCAGTCCGGTGCGGGGAGGCTGCGCGTCACGCCTTCCGGCAGTTCCCGCGCGAGGCGTGCCAGGGTGCGTTCGGCCGCGGCGCGCATCATCTTCTCGAAGGCCGCGCCGCCCCACTTCTCGGCGCTCGGGACGCTCAGGTGCGCCGTGAACCGGAACGCGTACGTCAGGGTGGACCCGTCCGCCTGCCCGTCCCCGTTCAGTTCGATCCACGCGCGCTCGTCCGGCAGGGCCTGCGCGTCCAGGCGCGCGCCGCCGGGCGTGTCCGTCACGCGGCTGTGCAGCGGCAGGTCCACCTCGCCCAGCATGGGGACGTTCACGAGCAGCACGGCCCGCACGTCCCGCCCCTGCACCTGCAGGTCCTGCAGGAACCGCACGCCCGCCAGGGACCGGGCCGGGTCGCGCAGGAACGCGAGCGCCTCGGCGGGCGTGCCGGGGTGCTGCAGGATGAAGCGCTGCTCGGCCTCGATCTTCAACGCTCAGTCCACCCACTCGATACTGATGTGCCCCGACTCCAGCGCCGCCTGCAGCTCCTGGTCGGTGGCGCTGCGCAGGCGCGGCAGGTGCGCGAAGCGGGGCGTGGCCGACGCGAAGCCCAGGCGCACGATCACGTCGTCGGACGCGTCGTCCTTGCCGATGCGCCACACGAGCTGCCCCCCCAGCGCCTCGAGGGTCGCGAGCTGGGGGGGCAGCTGGAGGGCGTCGTCGCTCATGCCCGCATTGTAGTGCATTTGCCGGAGCGGCGGTTTCCGCCCCGTGGGGGCTGTGCGTGCGGGAACGGCGTCGTGGAGGGCCTGGGGGCGGGATCAGCCGGGGGTCGGCCGGTCAGTGGGCGAGCAGGTCGGCGCTCAGGTCTTCGGGCTTGATGGCGCCCGTCATGACGGACACCGTGTCGGCCATGCTGATCTTCCTGGGGTTCAGGAGGGCGGCGCGTTTGCCCATGCGGTGCACGTGGATGCGGTCGGCGATCTCGAAGACGTGCGGCATGTTGTGGCTGATCAGGATGACGGGCAGGCCGTTGTCGCGCACCTGCCGGATCAGGTCGAGGACCATGTTGCCCTCGCGCACGCCGAGCGCGGCGGTCGGTTCGTCCATGATGACGACGTGCCGCGCGAACGCCGCGCTGCGCGCCACGGCCACGCCCTGCCGCTGCCCGCCGGACAGCGTCTCGACCGGCTGTTTCATGCTCTTGATGGCGAACTGCAGGCCCGACATGTGGCGCACCGCCTCGTCGTGCATCTTCTTCTTGTCGAGCACCTTGAAGAGCCGTCCGAGCGGGCCGGGACGCAGGATCTCGCGGCCCAGGAACAGGTTCTCGGCGATGGTCATGGCGGGCGCCACCGCGAGGTCCTGGTACACGGTCTCGATGCCGTTCTTGCGGGCGTCGATGGGGCTCTTGAAGTGCACCTGCTGCCCGTCGAGGTAGATCTCGCCGCTGTCGGGGATGGTCGCGCCGGACAGCGCCTTGATGAGGCTGGATTTCCCGGCGCCGTTGTCACCGATGACCGCCATGATCTCGCCGGGGCGCAGTTCGAAGTCGGCGCCGCCCATGGCGACCACCGAGCCGTACTTCTTGACGAGGTTGCGGGCCTCCATCACGAGGGGACGGGCGGGCGTGGGCTGCGGGGCGGGCACGTTCTGCAGGGCGGTCATCAGGACTTCCTCCGGGAGAACTGGTCGAGGGCGACCGCGAGAATGATCAGGATGCCGGTGATGAGGTTCTGGTACACGCTGTCCAGGCCCATCAGGGTCAGGCCGCTGCGGAACACGCCCACGATGAGCGCGCCGATCAGGGTGCCGAGCACGTTGCCGCGCCCGCCGAAGAGGCTGGTGCCGCCGATCACGACGGCCGTGATGCTTTCGAGGTTCTCGGTGGTGCCCGCCTCGGGGGACGCGCCGCCGATGCGTTCCAGCAGCAGCAGGGCCGCCACGCCGTACAGCAGGCCCGCGAAGGTGTACACCGACATCAGCAGGCGGTTCTGCGGGATGCCGCTCAGGCGGACCGCTTCGGGGTTGTTGCCGAGCGCGTAGATGTGACGGCCCGGCGCGGTGAAGTTCAGGTGCAGCCACGTCACGAAGAACAGCGCCACCATCAGCAGCGACCCGTACGTGAAGGGCGTGCCGAACACGCTGAAGCGGTGCGCGAGGAACGTCAGGCCGTCCGGGGGCATGGCGACGCTGGTCGAGTGGCTGTAGATCTTCACGGCCGCGAACACGATGGAGTACATGCCGAGCGTCACGATGAACGGCGGGAGCTTCCATTTCGTGATGAGCAGGCCGTTGAGCCAGCCGACGAACGCGCCGACCGCGAAGCCCGCCAGGATGGCCAGCACGACCGGGACGCCCTGCTCGACGGCGAGCTTGCCGATCACCATGCTGGAGAGCGCCATGATCATCCCGCAGCTCAGGTCGATGCCGGCCGTCAGGATGATGAGCGTCTGCGCGATGGCGATCACGCCCACGAACGACGCCTGCTGCAGGATCAGCGAGAAGGTGTTCAGGGTCAGGAAGCGGCTGGACTGCGTCGCGAAGAACAGGCACGCGAGCAGCAGCGCGATCAGCGGGCCGAGCGTGCTGAGGTTCGGCACCTGGAAGCGCCGCAGGCCTGCGCCGGGCGCTGCGGGCGTGGGGGTGGGGGTGGACTGTGTCATCTGGACCTCCTCGGTCAGCGCGGTGACCGTCGGGCGGGACGGGGGCGGCCTTACGGGTCGCGGACGGACGGTGCGGGCCGGACTGGCCGTGCTGCGAAAGGCAAAGGGGTGACGCTCAATATGCGCCCGTGTCGTCCGGTGTGCAGCAACCTGCGGGGCGGGTGCGGCTGGCCGGGGCGCGGTCTGTGTTGCGGGGCGTTCTGTGTTGCCTGCCGTGAATCGGGGCGCGGGGCTGAACGACATGAGCCATGAACTTCGGGCGTGACCCTTGTTCACAGCTCATGTTGTGCGCGGGGCGGTCAGGTCAGGCGCGGCGCGCCCGGCCGTGCGGGATCAGTTGCCCCAGCAGTTGGCGAGGCCGAACTTGGTGTCCTTGCTGGTGACGCCCGCGACGCTCTTGTCGCTGATGAGGGTGACGCCGGTGTCGGTGTAGCCGCTGACCTTCTTACCGGTCTTGGCGTAGTTGAGGCCCGCCGCGACGCCCATGCTGGCCATCTTGAGGGGGTACTGCTGGCTGGTCGCGGCGATCACGCCGGCCTGCACGTTGCGGACGCCCGCGCAGCCGCCGTCGACGGAGACGATCATGACGTCCTTCTCCCTGCCGATGGCCTTCAGGGCCTGGTACGCGCCGGCCGCGGCGGGCTCGTTGATGGTGTACACGAGGTTGATGTCGGGGTTCTTCTGGAGGCAGTTCTCCATCGCGGTCTGGCCCTTGGCCTGGTCGCCGAAGGAGTCGGCGGCACACGCGACGCCCGTCGAGACCTGGTCGGCGGTCTTGGCGGTGATGCCGGCCGTGCCGAAGCCCTGCAGGAAGCCGTTGTGGCGCGCGATGCCGACCGGGTGGCCGGGGAAGAGGTCGAGGGTGGCGATGACGGCCTTCTTGCTGCCCATGGCCTTCTTGGCGTACTGGCCGATCAGCTGTCCGGCCTTGTAGTTGTTGGTGGCGAAGAGCGCGTCGACGGCGTCGGCAGGTTCGGTGGGGCTGTCGAGCGCGATGACCATCACGCCGGCCGCGCGGGCCTTCTGGATGGCGGGCACGATGGCCTTGCTGTCGCTGGGCGTGATGAGGATGGTCTTGGCGCCCGCCGCGACCATGTTCTCGATGGCGGTGACCTGCCCGGCGTTGTCGCCGTCCTGCTTGCCTGCGGCGGTCATGAGTTGCGCGCCGCCGGCGGTGGCGGCCTTCTGCGCGCCTTCCTTCATCTTGACGAAGAAGGGGTTGGTTTCGGTCTTGGTGATCAGGCCGATGACCGGCTTGCTGCTCTGCGCGGCCAGGGTGACGCCGGTGGCGGTGGCGGCAACGGCGACGGCGGCGGTCAGGGCGGCGACGGTCAGGGTGGAGCGCTTGATCTGGGGCATGGTGGGACTCCTCGTGAGTGGGGGCGGATGGCGGGGGCGGTCCGGGCATGGAGCGTGGAGTGTGGGTGAGGTCAGGGTGGGGCGCGTTCGGAGGTGGTCACGGGGACGCTCCGGGTGTGGGCTTGGCGTGCTCCGGGGTGGTGGGGGAGGGGAACTGCAGGCGGACCTGTGGGATGTCGACGATCTCCACGTCGTGGTCGGCCGTCTCGGCGCGCAGCACGAGCAGGAAGGTGGCGGTGTCGCTCAGCGGGTACGGGGCCCAGTGCCACGTACCGGGGTGCATCAGGACGGCCTGACCGGCGTCGATCCGGAAGGCGCGCAGGGCGGCGGGGTCGGCGGGGCCGGGCGCGCCGAAGATCATGACGCTGCTGCCCTGGGTGGCGATGAACGCTTCGGGCGTGTGGTGGTGACGTTCGATCTGCGTGACGTGCAGGTCGCGGCGGTGCGCGATCAGGTGCCCGGTCACGCCGCTGCCCTGCAGGCCCGCGAGGTCGGCGGTGTGGTGCCAGTACGTGATGTCGCCGCGCGTGAGTTTGGCGGGCGTGGCGGGCTGTTCGAGCAGCGTCCCGAAGGGCGCGAAGGCCCCGGCGCTGAGCGGCTGCACCGTGAGGACCGGCTGGGGGAGCGGCGTCATTCCTGACCTGCCGGGAGGGGACCGGTGCTCTGGCGGTGGACGAAGCGGGTGGGGAGGCGCACGCTGCCCTGCAGGCGCTGCCCGGAGATGAGGTTCAGCAGGTGCTGGCACGCGATCTGCCCGAGTTCGTAGGTGGGCTGCGACACGACGCTCAGGGCGGGCGACATGGTCTGCGCCCAGCGGGAGTCGTCGAAGCCGACGATGGACAGGTCGCGGGGAATGTCGAGGCCGAGTTCGCGGGTGGCGAGGACCGCGCCGACCGTCATCTCGTTGTTGCCGACGAACAGCGCGGTGGGCCGTTCGCGGCGCGACAGCAGGCGCAGCGCGGCGAGGCGTCCGTCCGCCTCGCGGTGGTTGCCGGGCAGCACCAGGCTGTCGTGGTACTCGACGCCTGCGCTTTCGAGCGCTTCACGGTACCCCTGGAGGCGTTCGCGGGCGGTGCTGATGTCCTGCTGGCCGACGATCATGCCGATGCGGCGGTGCCCGAGGGACAGCAGGTGCTGCACGGCTTCCCTGGACCCGGCGACGTTGTCGACCATGACGGTGTGCGCGCCCTCGCGGCCGCTGGCACGGTCGAGTTCGATGGTGGGCAGGCCCGGCACGACCGCGAGGTTCTCCTGCGTCTGCGCGGTGGGCACCACGATCAGGCCCTGCGGGAGGTGGCCGTGCAGGGTTTCGAGCGCGCGGCGTTCCTTGTCGGGCTGCTCGTCGGAGTTGAACATCAGGACGGTGTAGCCGCTTTCCTCGGCGGTGTCCTGCACGCCCTTGGCGAGGGTGGCGTGGAAGGGGTTGAGGATGTCGGTGACGATCAGGCCGATGGTGCGGCTGCCGCGGGTACGGAGGCCGCGCGCCAGGACGTTGGGGCGGTAGCCGAGCTGCTGGGCGGCCTGTTCGACGCGTTCGCGGGTGCGGAGGGCCACCAGCTCGGGCCGGTGCAGTGCCCGTGAGGCGGTCGCGGGCGACACCCCCGCAGCTTGAGCGACTTCGTACAGTCCGATCATGACAGGTCCGTTCCTTTGGATGAAATCGTTTGCGGCGGTTGGCCGGGACGATTCACCGACTGCCGGACTCCGCATGGGAGGACGGCACGAGGTGAGAATTCAGGGGCTCGACGCGGTGGAGGCAACCACTGCAATCGATTTCAATTTGCTTATGGCTGAAGTGTGACACACCCTCACGCCTTCGTCAAGACTTCATGATGGGGGGCCATCACCCCATTATCGGTGCCCGTCGTGCACGTCCTCCAATCGCACCTCCAGCCGGACACGACCCTCCCGACCCGCCCGACACGCCCTGCACTACACTGCCCGCATGGACCTCAATGCCGACGCCGGAGAGAGCTACGGCCGCTGGACGCTGGGCGACGACGCCCGCCTGTACCCGCACCTCAGCAGCGTCAACCTCGCGCTCGGCGCGCACGCCGGCGACCCCGGCACCCTCCGCCGCGCCGTGGACCTCGCCCGGCAGCACGGCCTCGGCATCGGCGCGCACCCCGGCTACCCCGACCTGCAGGGCTTCGGCCGCCGCGAACTGGCCCTCACGCCCGAGGAGATCCACGACCTCACCCTCGCGCAGCTCGGCACGCTCAGCGCCTTCCTGCACCTCAGCGGCACCCCCATGCAGCACGTCAAGGCGCACGGCGCCCTGTACTTCCGCATCCACGGCGACGCGCACGCCGGACAGGCCTTCTGCCACGCCGTGCAGCGCTTCGTGCCGCACGCCGCCCTGATGGTCCTCGCCGGACCCGCCGGAGAGACGCTCGCCGCCACCGCCCACGCCAGCGGCCTGCGCGTGTGGCGCGAAGCCTTCCCTGAACGCGGCTACCTCGCCAGCGGCCTGCTCGCCCCGCGCAGCCTGCCCGGCAGCAGCGTCCACGACCCGCACGAAGCCGCCGACCGCGCCGTGCAGATGGCGCGCGGCACCCTCACCGCCCTGGACGGCACGCGCATCGCCCTGCACGCCGACACGCTCTGCATCCACGGCGACAACCCGAACGCCGTCCAGATCGCTGCCGCCGTCCGTGCCGCCCTCGCCGCCGCCGACGTGCCCGTCGCCCCGCCCGCCTGACATGCGCCCCGCCCCGCACCACACGCGTCAGCAGGCCCTCACCGCCACCGGCAACGCGCACCTGCACGCCTGGGCCACGCAGCTGCTCGCCCACCCGCTCCCCGGCCTGCTGGACGTGGTGCCCGCCTACACCACCCTGTACGTCGAGTACGACGCCGACCGCCACACGGGCCACGACGTGCGCGCGTGGCTCGCCCGGCACGAACCGCCCCCCGGCGCGTCCGGCAGCGGCCGCCACGTCACGCTCCGCGTCCGCTACGACGGCGAGGACCTCCCCGACATCGCCGCCCGTACCGGCCTGAGCGAGCAGGACGTGGTGGCCCTGCACGCCGCCGCGCCCTACCGCGTGTACGCCGTGGGCTTCGTGGCAGGCTTCCCGTTCCTGGGCGAGGTGCCGCCCGCCCTGCGTCTCCCGCGCCGCGACACCCCACGCGCCCGCGTGCCCGCCCACAGCGTCGCCATCGCGAACGCCCAGACCGGCGTGTACCCCGTCCCGTCCCCCGGCGGCTGGCACCTGCTCGGACACGCGCTCGACGCCGTGTACGACCCGCACCGCCCCGACCCCTTCCTGCTGCACCCCGGCGACACCGTCACCTTCACGCCCACCCTGCACGGCGACGTGCCCGCCCCGCCCGCCCCACTGGACGTGCTGCCCGCCCACCCCCGGCACCCCACCCTGCACGTGGACCGCCCCGGCCCGCTCGACCTCGTGCAGGACGAGGGCCGCTTCATGGGGGGCCGCCACGGCCTCGTGCGCGCCGGGTACGCGCACCGGCCCGCCGCGCACACCGCGCACCGCCTGCTCGGCACGCCCGTCACCGCCCCCCTCCTCGAACTGCACCTCGGCGGCCCCACCTGCACCGTCCTGCGCGACACCACCCTCAGCGTCACCGGCAACGGCCCGCAGGCCAGTCTGGACGGCACGCCCGTCCCCGCCTGGAGCAGCTTCGCGGTGCGCGCAGGCCAGCGCCTCACCTTCCGGCCCGGCCGTGACGGCCGCGTCAGCTACCTCGCCCTGCCGGGCGGACTGGACGCCACACCCTTCCTCGGCAGCGCCAGCACCGACCTGCGCGCCAGCATCGGCCGCCCCCTGCGCGCCGGAGACACCCTCGGCAGCGCCGAAGCCCGCCGCCCTCTGCCCGGACGCACCTACCGCCCCCACGCCGCGCCCGGCCCGCTGCGCCTCCTGCCGTTCCCGGACCACGACCCGCACGTGCTCGCCACGCTGCTCGCCCACCCCTGGACCGTGCAGGATGCCGACCGGATGGGCGTCCGCCTGCACGGCCACGCCCTCGCGGGCGGCGAGACGCTCAGCCAGGGCAACCCCGTCGGCAGCGTCCAGGTGCCGCCCGGCGGGCAACCCCTGATCCTGCTGCACGACAAGGGCACCCTCGGCGGGTACAGCACCCCCGCCCGCGTCCACCCGCACGACCTGTGGCGCCTCGCGGACCTCCGCCCCGGCGACCCCCTGCACTTCCGGCCCGCCTGACCCTCAAGGAGACGCCCGGACCGTGCATGCCGGTCCGGGCGTTCCTGCGGTCGGCACCCGCCCTGCTCCCTGACCTACTTGTCCTGCCCGAGCGCGAAGCCTTTCGAGAACTGCTCCTGCAGCGCCGTGAACACCAGCACCGGCGGGATGATCGCCAGGACCGCGCCCGCCATCACGCCGCCCCAGCTGCTCTGCGCCTCCACGTCGATCAGTTTGCTGAGGCCCACCTGAATGACCTGCTTGTCGTCGCTCTGCATGATGACCAGCGGCCACAGGTACTGGTCCCACGCCGACACGAACTGAATCACGGCGAGCGCCCCGATGGTGTTCCAGCTCATGGGGATCAGGACGCGCCCCAGGAACGTGAGCGGCCCCGCCCCGTCGATGCGTGCCGCGTCCGACAGGCTCGCGGGAATGTTCATGAAGTGCTGCCGGAACAGCAGTACGCCCGTCGCGGACGCCAGGAACGGCACGATGATCGCCGCGTAGCTGTCCGCCCACTTCAGGCCGCCGGACACCTCGTCGAACAGCGCCACGATCAGCAGCTCGGTGGGCAGCATCAGCGTGAACAGCACCGCCGCGAACGCCAGGCCCTTCAGCGGGAAGCGGAAGTACACGAACGCGAGGGCCGCCAGCAGCGACAGCAGCGTCTTGCCGGTCGTGACGCTCACGGCGACCACGGCACTGTTGAGCATGTAGTGCCCGAGGCCCGCGCCGACCCACGCGGCCCGCGCGTTCTGCAGGAAGTGCAGGCCCGGCACGAGGCTCGGCCCCTGCACCTGCGCGCCCGTCTGCGTGGATTTCACGAGTGCGAACAGCAGGGGAGACGCGACCACCAGCACCGCCAGGGTCAGCACGGCGTGCGTCCAGACGTGCCCCCACCGCACGCGCCGGAAGGTGCGCGGCACGCTACGCGCCATAGTGCACCCGCCTGTTCCCGTACCGGAACTGCAGCACCACGATGCACACCACCACCAGCAGCAGCAGCACCGCCTGCGCCGCGGCCGCGCCCGTCCTGAAGTTCCGGAAGCCGTCCTCGTACAGCTGGTACACCAGGAACGTCGTGATGCCCGTCTGCCCGTACACCGGTCCGCCGCGCGTCAGGATGTTCACCAGGCCGAAACTGTCGAACAGGGACGCGACCACGTTCGTGAAGATCAGGAAGAACGTCATCGGGGACAGCAGCGGGAACACCACGCGCCAGAAGCCCTGCCACGCGGTCGCGCCGTCGATCTCGGCCGCTTCCGTCACCTCCGCCGGGATGTTCTGGATGGCGGCCAGGTAGAACACCACGTTGTACCCCAGGCCCTTCCACACGGACGCCGCGACCACCAGCAGGAACGCCAGGAAGGGACTGTCGAGCCACCGGGGCTTGATGCCGAACACGGCGTCCAGCAGCGTGTTCACCGCGCCGATCTCCGGGTTGAACAGGAACAGCCACAGCGTGCCCGCGATGGCCGGCGACAGCGCGTACGGGTAGATGAGCATCAGGCGGTAGAATTTCGCGCCCGCCACCGGGCGGCTCGCGAGCCACGCGAGGCCCAGCGCGCACAGCAGGCCCAGCAGCACCACCAGCACCACGAACACCGCCGTCTGCAGCATCACCTGGTGGTACACGGGACTGCCGAGCAGGTCCGCGAAGTTCGCGAGGCCCACGAACTGCTCGTTGCCGACGATGATGTTCGACCGGAACACGCTCAGGCGCAGGGTCCGCGCGGCCGGGTAGTACGAGAAGACCGCCAGCACGATCAGGGTGGGCGCCAGGAACAGCCACGGCAGCCAGCGGCCCCGGAAGGTCGCGTGCTCCAGGGCGGCCACGTCCGCGCGGGCGTCCTGGACGCGGGCCGCCGTGGCCTGCGGCGGGGCAGGCGGCTGTGTGCCGGGTGTCTGGGGACCGGGCGTCTGGGGGTTGGGGGACTGTTGAACGAGACTCACGGCTCACCTCCAACGGCGCCGCCCCCCGGCCACGCCAGGGGGCAGGTCACCGGGCCACCTCTTACTTGAAGTTCTTGTTGTAGTCGGCGAGGGCGGCGTCCACCTGTTCCTTGGTGGCGCTGACGGCGCTGTCCACGCTCTGGCCGCTCAGGACCTTCTGGATGCCCTGCTCGATGATGTTGCGCGTCTGGATGGCCGCGCCGTTCAGGGCGCCGGCGCTCGCGACGTTCGGGGTGGTGTTCAGCAGCTGGTTGAACGCCAGGATCTGCAGCGGCGTGCTGGAGAACCAGCCCTGCTTGCGGAGCAGGTCGACGCTGCTGCTGCGGACCGGGTAGTACCCGGTGAGTTTGTGCCAGCTGGCCATGTTGCCGGTGCTGGTCATGTACAGCGCGAAGTCCAGCGCCGCCTCGGCCTGCGCCCTGGGGGCCGTCTTGCTGATCCACAGGCTCGCGCCGCCGATCACGACGCCGTTGCGTTTGCTGCCGTCAGGGATGGGCAGCACGCCGACGCCCATCCTGAAGCCCGCCTGCTTGGCGGCGTCCGTGAGGTTCCCGATCGCGGCGGTGCTGTCGATGGTGAAGAGGGCCTTCTGGCTGCCGAAGATGGCGTCCGTGCCGCTGGTGTCGGCGAGCTTGCCGGTGTTCGTCAGGTAGCCGCGGTCCTGCAGGTCCTTGTAGAACTGGAAGACCTTGCGGGCGGCGGCGCTGTCGACGTTGCTGGCGGTCGCGCGGCCCTGGCGGCCGTTGCCGTTGTTGAGGAGCACGGCGTTCTGCTCGCTCATCCACTGCTCGAACAGCCAGCTGTACGGGGTGAGCGCCATGCACTTCACGCCGAGTTTCGCCGCGTCGAACTTCGCGCAGGCTTTCAGGACCGCGCCGAACGTGGTGGGCGGCACCTTGGGGTCCAGTCCGGCCTTCACCATCAGGTCCCGGTTGAAGTACAGCACCGGGCTGCTGCTGTTGAACGGCAGGCTGTTCACCTTGCCCTGAATGGTGTAGTAGTTCACGACCGGCTTGATGTAATCGCCGAAATCCACGTTTCTGACGCTGCTGACCGGCTGGAACACGCCGCTGTCCAGCGCGAGCTGGCTGCCCACCTCGAAGATCTGCACGAGGTCTGGGGCCTTGCCCTGCCGCGCGGCGAGGATGGTGGCCTGCAGGCTGTCGTTGTAGCTGCCCTTGAAGGTCGGGACGATCTTCACGCCGGGGTGCGCCTTGTTGTACTCGTCGGCGCGCGCCTGGATCCAGTCGCCGCGTTTGGCGTCCCCGAAGGAGTGCCAGAACTCCACGGTGGTCTGCGCCGCCGCAAAGGAACCGAGCGTGAGGAGGGACAGCGTGATGATCTTCTTCATGGGAGCTCCTTGCAATAGCGGCACGTCACGGCAGAGTGGCTGGCCGTGTCTGGAGTGTTGATGTCGGGTAAATGCGGTAAAGGCAGTTCTTCAGGTGAAACTCATCCTGCTTACCTGCAGAGCGTAAGTCGCTGCTGTCAGAAAGCTGTCAGATGTTGAACGGGCGTTCACATGCCGTGAACCTTTGCACTCCACGCGGGACGGCCCTGCAGGACCGCACCACCCGCACGGGCGCGCAGGCCCCGTTAACGGCCGTTTAACCGCGCGCCCCTAGCCTCCATGCAGGCGAGTTCCCTTTCCTTCTCCCGCCCTGGAGGCACCCTGATGAACAGCACCTTCAACAAGTACTGGCCCCTGCTGGCCCTGCCGGTCGCGGCGGCCATCGTCGCCGTGCCGTACCTGCCCGGCCCGGCCCACACCCGCAGCGACGCCGCCCAGCGCGGGACGGCCCAGGCCAGCCCCGATCAGAACGGAGCTGCCCAGAACGACACGACACAGGACGGCGCGGCACGGAATGCCGCGCCGCAGAACGACGCGCGCACCAGTCCGTACCAGGCGCCGCTCACGCCGGACGCTGGCACGCCGGAGGCCACGGCTCCCCAGGCGACGGCCCCCACCACTCCCCAGGCGACCGCGCAGGACACCGGCACGCGCGGCCGCTCCGGCAGCACCGCCCTGCGGCGCGTGTACGACGCGTCCGTCCGCAGCGCCGTGCGCGTCAACGTCGGCGACAGCGGCATCGGCAGCGGGTTCTTCATGTCGGCGAACGGCCTGATCCTCACGGCCGCGCACGTCCCGCTCGGCGACAGCAGCGCCAGACTGAGCGTCACCACGCAGGCCGGACAGGACCTGCCCGTCACGCTCGTCGGGTACGACGAGGTGCGCGACCTCGCGGTCCTCAAGGCCGACGGACAGGACTTCCCGGCCCTGACGCTCGCGGCCAGCACCCCGGGCGTCGGGGCGGGCGTCGTCGCCATCGGCAACTCGCGCGGCAGCTTCGACGGGGGCCGCGCGGGCGCCGTCACGGCCCTCAACGTCTCGCTCGACCCGACCTTCCCGAGCAACATGGTGGAGTCCAGCATGCCGCTCGCGCCGGGCGACTCGGGCGGCCCGGTCCTGAACGCGCAGGGCGAGGTGGTGGGCGTCAGCACCGCCATCAGCAACCAGAACGGCAGTTTCGCGAGTTATTTCGTGCCGGTCACGCAGGACAGCGCCGTCCTGAAGCAGCTCGTGTCGGGCGTCAAGCGCGGCGTGCCGGTCCTGGGGATCGGCGTCACGGACGCCCGCTCGTCGACCGGGCAGGACGGCGTGCTCGTCACGTCCGTCACGCCGGGTCTCGGTGCGGCCCGCGCGGGCCTGAAGGGCGGCACCGTCCGCGAGTTCCGGGACGCGTCCGGCGACGTGCAGCAGGACTTCTCGGGCGCGGACATCATCGTGGGCGTGGACGGCCGGGCCGTCAGCACCCCGGCGGGCCTCGTCGCGTACCTGCGCGGCAAGCAGGTCGGGGACCGCGTGACGCTGCGCGTCGTGCGTGACGGCCGCACCCTGAACCTCACCGTGACGCTGAGCGCCAAACCCACCGATCAGGGGTGACAATGGACGGCGTGAAGGTCCCCCCGCCCGCCCGAACTGCCCGCCGCGCCCGGCGGTTCGACCAGCCGCGCGCGACGCTGGCCCTGCTGCTGCTGAGTGCCGCCGTGTTCGGCGCGAGTGCCCTGAAGGCCGCGCACGTCCTGCCGGAGCGCGCGCCGCACCCGTCCGTGTGGGACGGCACCCCGGACGGCACGCGGTGAAGGAGACGGGCCAGCCGCAGGCAGAAGGGACCGGTCAGGACGTGCGGGCCTCCCGGCACGACCCGGTTCAGGCGGCCGTGGCGCTCCTGACGGGCCTGCTGCTCGGCCTGCTCGTGCTGGCGTGGGGCATGGCGTACCGGGGCACGCTGGCGGGCGGTTGGAGCCGCGCGCTCCTCACGCAGACCGGCCAGTACGGCAGCCTGCTGCTCGCCGCGACCTGCGTGCTCGGCAGCCTGATCGGCACGCGCTTCCTGCCGCAGGTCCTGAACGCCGCCCTCAAGACCGGCTGGCACGGCGTCCTCGCGGGCTTCGCCATGACGCTGTGCGTCGTGCACGGCGCGTTCACGCTGGTCGGCCCGCGCGCCCTCACGCTCCCCGAACTGCTCGTGCCGGGCCGCGCCCCGCAGGACACGCTGCCGCTCGCGCTCGGCACGCTCGCCCTGTACGTCCTGGCGACCGTGTACGTCACGTGGGCGCTGCGCGGCCGGATCGGCGTCCGGGCCGCCCGCGCCCTGCACCTGCTCGCGTACCCGGCCTTCGTGCTCGGCACGCTGCACGCCACCTGGCTCGGGCACGCGGGCGCCACCGAGGCGCTCGGGTCGGCCGCCGTGGGCGCCGCGCTCGCCGTGCGCCTCCTGACGCTCACCTTCGCGCGCGGCCGGACCGCCGCCCGTCCGGCAGGGGAGACCTGATGCGTCTGCTGCTCGTCGAGGACGACCCGCGCATCGCCGGGCCGCTCTCCGAGACGCTCAGCGAGGCCGGGTACACCGTCACCACCTGCACGGACGGCCCCGGGGGCCTGCACGAGGGCCTCAGCGACCTGTACCCGCTGATGGTGCTGGACGTGATGCTGCCCGGCATGGACGGCTTCGAGGTGGCCCGCCGCCTGCGCGAGGCGGGCATCGAGGCCGCCATCCTGTTCCTCACGGCGCGCGGCGAGGTCGGCGACCGCGTGCAGGGCCTCGACCTCGGCGGGGACGCGTACCTCGTCAAGCCCTTCGAGACGCCCGAACTGCTCGCCACGCTGCGCGCCATCGGCCGCAAGGGCAGCAGCCGCACCGCCCTCCTCGCGTTCGGCGGCGGGCGCGGCCAGCTCGACACGGTGGGCCGCACCGTCCGCTGGGACGGCACGGAAGTCGCCGTGACGGGCCGCGAGTACGCGCTGCTCGACACCCTCCTGCAGAGCCGGGGCCGCTGGTTCACCCGCGAGGAACTCCTGTCGCGCGTGTGGGGCCTGGACTTCAGCGGCGAGGCGCGCATCGTGGACGTGTACGTCCGCTACCTGCGCCGCAAGCTCTCCCCGGACGTCGTGCAGAGCGAACGCGGACGTGGGTACCGCGTGGACGCCTGACGTGCACGCGGCCCGCCCCTCCCGCGCGCGCCACCTGTCGCTGCGGACCCGCATGGCGCTCGCGGCGGGCCTCGCGTGCGTGTTCGTGGCCGTGGTGCTGTCCTTCGGGCTGTACGTCGTCGCGCAGCGCTTCGTGCAGCAGGCGCAGCTCGACCGCCTGACGAGCGCGGCGACCGTCCTGCACGAACGCGTCGAGAACAGCCTGATGTTCGGCCGGTACGACATCGACGACGTGATGGGCCGCGACGTGCCCGGCGACATCCAGCTGCGCGCCTCGGTCGGCGGCACCGTCGTCATGAGCAGCCGCCAGTTCCCCGGCGACCTGCCGCTCGCCGTGTCGCCGGGCGTGTACCGCCTCGGGGACCGCTACGTGCTCGCGCAGCGCCTCGGGCCGCGCAGCGGGTACGCGCTCCTCACGCTGGCCCTCTCCGGTCAGGGCACCGACGACGCCCGCCGCGCCTTCCTGCGCGCCGTGCTGTTCATCCTGCCCTGCGTGCTGCTGCTCGCCTGCCTCGCCGCGTGGTGGGCGGGCGGCCGCATGCTGCGCCCCATCTCCGCCCTCGAACAGGAAGCCCGGATGATCGGGCAGAGCGGCGACCTGACGCGCCCCCTGCCCGGCACGGACGGCCACGACGAACTCTCCCGGCTCGCCGGGACGCTCCAGGCGAGCTTCCGGCAGCTGGCCGACACGCGCGCGCGCGAGGTGCAGTTCCTGCGGTCCGCCGCGCACGACCTGCGCAGCCCCCTCGCGGCCCTCAAGACGCGCGTCGCGCTGTCCCTCAGCCGAGACCGCGACGCGGCCCGCTACCGGCAGGACCTGCACGAGATCGGCACGGACCTCTCGCGCCTCGCCACGCTCACCGAGCATCTGCTGCTCCTCGCGCGCAACCCGCAGACCCTCGCCCGCCGCAGCGTGCCGCTGCTCGGCGTCGCCGCAGACGCCGTGGACGCCGCCCGCAGCCGCTTCCCCGACACGGACCTCGACCTGAGCGGCGAACAGCTGACCGTGCAGGGCGACGCCGTGCTGCTCGGGCAGGCCGTCACGAACCTCCTGCAGAACGCCGTGCATCACGCGCCCGGCAGTGCCGTCACCCTGACGCTCGCCCGGCAGGACGACTGGGCCACCCTCCGCGTCCACGACGACGGTCCCGGCGTGCAGGGCGCCGTCCTCGACCGGCTCGGCGAGGCCTTCTACCGCCCGGACAGCGCCCGCAGTCCCGGCCGCGAGGACGGCGGACACGGTCTCGGGCTCGCCATCGTGCGGCACGTCGCGGCCCTGCACGGCGGGCACCTCGACCTGCACAGCACGCCCGGCGAGGGCTTCACCGCCGTCCTGCGCCTGCCGCTCGATCCCTGAACGTCGGCCTGCCCGCTGTGATCTTTGGGGTCCCGTGATGTAAGAACGCTGAAACACCCGTCTTCTTAAGATGCTCACACTGGGCACATCATGGCCTCCCTGCCTGACCCTGCCCCGAGGAGCTCCCATGCAAGACACCATGCTGCCGCACCACTGGAACCCGGCCCTCATCGTCCTCTCCTTCCTCATCGCGTCCGTCACGTCCTTCCTCGCCCTGGAACTCGCGCGCCGCTTCCGTCAGGACGGCAGCGTCACCGCCCCCCTCGCGCTGGGCGGCGTGCTCGGGTACGGCATCTGGGCCATGCACTTCATCGGCATGATCGCCTTCGAGCTCTCCACCAACGTCACGTACGGCCTCCCGCTGACCCTCATCAGCGGCCTGAGCGCCGTCGCCTTCCTGATCGGCGCGAGCTTCTACATGGTCCGCGGCACCCCCACCCTGCCGCGCATCCTCGTCAGCGGCGTCATCGCCGGCATCGGCATCTGCCTCATGCACTACCTCGGCATGGCCGCCATGCAGGCCAACGCCGTCACCTCCTACCTCCCCGTTCCCTTCGCGCTCAGCGTCCTGATCGCCGTCGGTGCCGCCAGCGTCGCGTTCTTCCTCTTCTCGCGCGTCATGACCGCCACGTACAGCCTCGTGCAGCGCCTCGCCATCCAGACCGGCGCGGCCCTCGTGATGGGTCTTGCCATCGCCGGCATGCACTACACCGGCATGGCCGCCGTGCGCTTCAACATGAGCACCGAAGTCGTCAACCTCGTCAGCGGCACCGACCCCCAGAACCTCGTGTACATGGTGGTCGGCGCGACCATCCTCGTGTTCGTCGGCACGTACATCGCCATCCTCGCCGACCAGCTCTCCACCAAACCCTCCCGGATGGCCGGCGACTGAAGCCCCCTCACTCCAGCGCCCCCGACCGCGACGTCGGGGGCGTTCATTTGCACGACACAAAAGAAAAACCCCGCCCGGAGGCAGGGTCTCTGTGGTGTGCCTGAAGGGATTCGAACCCCTGGCCTTCTGATCCGTAGTCAGACGCTCTATCCAGCTGAGCTACAGGCACACATGGCTTTGACGTAAAGCTTGGCGGAGAGGGAGAGATTTGAACTCTCGGTACCTTTTGAGTACGCAGTCTTAGCAGGACTGTGGTTTAAGCCGCTCACCCACCTCTCCAGGCGGAATTACGTCGATTGTACACGCTGGCGGAGGGTGAGGGATTCGAACCCCCGGTAGGTTGCCCTACTGCAGTTTTCAAGACTGCTGCCTTCAACCACTCGGCCAACCCCCCTGGTTTGGGTGGGAAGCGCCAGGGCTGGCTGCCTTCAGCGCGTAGAGGAGTATATGTGGCGTTGCTGATTCTGTCAACCCGGGGGCCGGGCGGGAGAACGGAGGGGTCTGCCGGGCGGGCGGCGATGCCGGGTCCGGCTTCTTGACATGTCGGCCGGGCGTCCCTAAAATAGCTAGGCTGTAATGAGGGCCAGAAACGGCCTGAAGTTGTGGCGTGGGGCCTGTGGTGGGTTTAGCTCAGTCGGTTAGAGCGCCGCTCTGTGGAAGCGGAGGTCGTGGGTTCAAATCCCATAATCCACCCCAAACACGAATACCGGGGGACTTCACCTGGCTGGATGCTGGAGTCTGGAGTGTCTATGAATTTCGCCGCCTTCGCGGTGGGGCCCGAGGGCCAAGCTGCGGCAAGCGGTCGTGACTTCTTGCGGGGATGGCGGAACTGGTAGACGCGCCAGATTTAGGCTCTGGTATCGAAAGATGTGAGGGTTCAAGTCCCTTTCCTCGCACCATAAGCGTGAAGCGGCCCTCCTGTAGGGCCGTTCCTTTTTGAAGACCGTTTCAGGGTTACATCCGGAGGAAGAAGACAATGGCAGAACTGGTGAGTCAAAACGGCAACAAGGTGGAGTTCAAGGTCACGGTGCCCGCAGCCGAGGTGAGCCGCGCCTACCAGCAGGTCTGGACCGCCATCTCGCGTGACGTGCGGGTCCCCGGCTTCCGTCCCGGCAAGGCGCCCCGCAGCGTCCTCGCGAAGCGCGTCGGCATGGGCTACGTGGACAGCGAGGTCCGTGACCGCCTGCTGGAAGTCCACTACCCCCAGGCCGCCCGCGAACTGAAGCTGAACCTCGTGGACGCCAGCATCGACCCCGGCGCCCTCAAGGACGGCCAGGCCTTCGACTTCGGCGTGACCGGCGAGACGTACCCGCAGGTGAAACTCGGCGACTGGAAAGGCGTGAGTCTCAGCGCGCAGGCGCCCGAGATCACCGACGAGGTGCTGGAGCAGACCCTCACGGACCTGCGTGAACGCAACGCGACCTTCGAGAGCGTCGAGCGTCCCATCGAGGCGAGCGACATGGTCACCATCCAGGAACTCGCGGAAGGCAGCGAGGAGCAGAGCGGCAGCTACCCCGTGTACCTCGACATGGCCGAAGCGCACGTGCGCGACGCCCTCGTCGGCAAGAACAAGGGCGACGAGGTCGAGATCACCGTTCCCGCCCACCAGCACGGCGACCACGAGCACCCCGCCCACACCGTCAAGGTGCGCGTGGAGGACGTCAAGCACAAGCAGCTGCAGGCGCTGGACGACGAGTTCGCGAAGTCCCTGAACTTCGAGTCGCTCGACCGTCTGCGCAGCGACCTGAAGACCGAACTCGAGACCCGCGCGGGCCGCGAGGGCGACACTGCCCGCCGCGAGGAGTTCGTCACGGCCCTCACGGAAGGTATGGAGGTCGAGATTCCCCAGGCGCTCCTGGGCAACCGCCGTGAGGCGATGCTCGAGGAGATCCAGGCGGACCTGTCCCGCCAGGGCGTCAAGTGGAGCGAGTACGAGAGCTTCATGCAGGAGCAGGGCAAGCTCGACGAGTTCATGGCGGACCTCGCCAAGAACGCCGAGACGCGCGTGCGCCGCGACCTGGCGCTCGAACAGCTCGCCGAGGACCAGGGCCTGCAGCTGACGGACACGCAGTTCAACGCGGCCCTCAGCGCGCTGGCGCAGTCGAACAACATGACCGTGCAGCAGCTGCGCACCCAGCTCGGGCCGAACGGCCTGAACGGCTACTACGCCAGCATCGTGCGCGAGCAGGCGCTCAGCCAGGCCATCAGCCAGCTCGGCCAGCCGGAAACGGCCGAGCAGAAGGACGCGCCCGCCGAAGAGACGGAAACCGCGCCCACCGAAACCGCCGAGTAATCCGGCCCCCCAGCAGCGCCCCCCGGTCCACACGGCCGGGGGGCGCTGCTCTGCTGTTCCTTGGCGCTTGCGGTGGGCGTGCCGCCGGGCCGCGCACTGCCCCTCAGGGTTCGGTGTGGTGTTCCAGCTGGCGGCTGAGCCGCTGGTGGTCCATGCGGCGCTCGCTGACGCGCATCAGCTCCTCCGGGGTGCTCGCGTCGGCGGGACTGCAGGCGAGACCGGAACTGACGCGCGGAATGCACGCACCCGGCGCGGCGGTCCCCTGCAGGGCGCGGCAAACGAGGTCGTTCGCCTGCGCCTCCGTGAGGTAAGGAGCGAGGACCGCCAGCACCGGCCCGTCCAGCCGGTACGTGCGCCCCAGTGGCAGGAAGGCCTCCTGCAGCCGGGACGCGAAGGCCCGCAGGGCCTCGTCGGGCATGGCGTCTTCCGGGGGGCGGTCCTGTCCGGGCGGCGTGAAGTCACAGTGCAGCGTCAGGACCGTGACGGCGGCACGCGCGCTCACCGGTCCCGGCCCGGACAGGACCGGCGTGAGCAGACCCTCGAGCGCCTCCACGAACGCGCGGCGGTTCGGGAGGCCCGTCAGGGTGTCCTGCACCGCCATGCGTGCGGGCTCCGACGCGGCCGCCTCCGCCGCCTGCCGCGCGCTCCCGAGGTCCTGCGTGCGGGCCAGCAGCAGCTGCTCGAACACGCTGAGCACGTCCGCGTCACTCCCATCCGTGCCGTCCGCGTCGTCTTCGCCGTCCGGGTCGTGATCGCTGCCCAGCACCTGCAGGGCCGTCTCCACGATCAGCGGGTCGAAGTGCGTGCCCGCCGAGCGGCGCACCTCCTGCAGCGCCTCCTCGCGCGTCCAGGCGGCCTTGTACGGCCGGGCCTGCGTGAGCGCGTCGAACACGTCCGCGAGCGCCACGATCCGGCCCGTCAGCGGGATCTGCGTGCCGCTCAGCCCGATGGGGTACCCGCTCCCGTCCCAGCGTTCGTGGTGTGTCAGGGCGATCTCCTCGGCCAGCTGCAGCAGTTCCGAACGGCCGCCCGACAGGATGCGCGCCCCGATCAGGGTGTGCGTCTTCATCTGGTCGAACTCCTGCGCGCTCAGCTGCCCGCGTTTGAGCAGGATCGCGTCCGGAATGCCGATCTTGCCGACGTCGTGCAGGCGCGCCGCGACGCCCAGCAGCCGCGCGCGTTCCGCCGTCCACCCGAGCGCGCGCGCGATGCGGGCGGCCGCCCGGCCCACGCGGCGCGTGTGCTCGCCGGTCGTGTCGTCGCGGTACTCGGCGGCCATCGCGAGGCGCGTCACGACCTCGTGCTGCGCCCGCGCGAGTTCCGCCGTGCGCTGCTGCACCTGCGCCTCGGCCGCGTGCAGGCCCTCCTGAGCGAGTTCCGTCCGCACGCGGTACACGTCCGCGTCATGCCGGGCGCGTTCCACCTCGAAACGCACGCTGAGGTTGCGGGTCTGCCGGTCGCGCTCCACGTTGAAGAGTTCGTCCTTCACGCTCAGGTGCGCCTGCAGGTGCTCGTACGCCTGCCGGTAGTCGCCCTCCTGCTGCGCGAGTTCGGCGAGCAGCTGCTGCGCTTCGGCCTCCGCGCTCCGGTTCTGGCAGTCGAGCGCCAGGCCGAGCGCCTCCCCGACCTGCTCGCGCGCGGCGCTCACCTCGCCCAGCGTCTTCTGCACGCGGCCCAGGTGCAGGCGCGCCTCCAGTTCCCCCTGCGTGTCCCGCAGTTCCAGCGCCAGTTCCAGTGCCGAGATGTGCGCGCCGAGCGCGTCCCTGGGGCGGCCCGTCCGCTGGTGCAGCAGGCCCAGGCTGTCCAGCGTGGACAGTTCCGTCGTGCGGTAGCCCGCCTCCCGGCTGAGCTGCAGGGCCTGCCCGAGCTGCTCGGCCGCCGCCGTGAACTGCCCTGCCTGCAGGGAGAACGTGCCGAGGTTCAGGTGAGTGGTCGTCAGGAGCAGGGTGTCGCCGCTCTCGCGGGCCGCCGTGAGGGCCGACGTGGCCACCTCGACCGCCAGCGCGTGATCCTGGTTCGCGGCGTGCGCCGACGCGAGGCTGTTCAGGATGCAGCCCTCCGCGTGGGCGTCCTGCAGGCCCGACTGGTACAGGCGGTACGCGCGGCCGAGCGTCTCGATGGCCGCGTGGAACTCCCCGAAGGTCGTCTGCAGGCTCCCGATGTTCGTGAGGCACGACGCCTGCCCCGGCAGGTGCCCGAGCCGCGTCCACACGCGCAGCGCCGTCTCCAGCGACAGCAGCGCCTCCCGCGCCTCGCCGCGGTTGAACTGCGCGCCCGCCAGCGCGTTCAGGGCCGTGGCGGACAGCGTCTGCGCGTCCGGCGTGTCCAGCGGCTGCACGAGCAGCAGGGCCGCGCGCAGGTCGCCTTCCGCCGCCTCGAAGGCTCCCTGGTTCAGGTGCAGGCGGCCGCTCAAGGTGAGCGCCTCCGCGTGCTGCACGGGCATGTCCAGCGCCGCGAACGCCCTGGCGGCGCGGCCCGCCGCCACGAGGGCCGCGTGCGGTTCCGCCGCCACGAGGGCCTGCGCGAGCAGCAGGTGCGCGCCCGCCTCCCCGGCCCGGTCCCCGAGCAGTTCCGTGAGCGCGAGGTAGTCCTGCGCCCGCGCCAGCAGGTCCGGGGAACGCTGTTCGAGCAGCGTGGCCAGTTCCGCCTGCAGGGCATGCAGCGCCCCCGGCCCCTCCGGTGCCGGAGGGGCCGTCTGACGCGGCGGGAGACTCAAGACGTTCCTCGCCTACCGGACCGTTCTGCCGAGGAAGGCCGAGAGGTCCACGCGGCCACTGCCGAGCCGCCCCGCGTACGGCAGGTTCGGGAGCAGGCCGTCCACTTTCGTCGCGCTGCCGCGCAGGGCGCCCGTCAGGTCGTCCACGCCGACCTTCAGCGGCTGCCCGAGCGCGAGGGCCAGACCGCCCGCCACTTCCGGCGCGGACATGCTCGTGCCGGTCCACGCGGCCAGCAGGCCGTCCGGGGCAGGCGCGTACACGTGCTCGCCCGGCGCGAGCAGCGACAGGTCCCTGCCGTAACTGGAGAACAGCGACTTCACGTCGGCCGCGTCCACGCTGCCCACCCCGAGCAGGTTGCCGACGTCCGGGGCGTTCGCGGCCGGGTACGTGAGGCGGGTGCTGCCGTCGTTCCCGGCAGACGCGATCACCGGAATGTGCCGGGCAGCGGCCGACGCGACGGCGTCCCGCACGGCCCTAGAGTCCTTCGCGCTGCCGAGACTGAGGTTGATGACGTTCGCCCCGTGGTCCGCCGCCCAGCGCACCGCGAGCGCCACGTTCGCCACCGTCCCCACCCCGTTCGCGTCCAGCACGCGCAGCGGCATGATCTTCGCGTTGGGCGCGATCTGCAGCACGATCCCGGCCACGTTCGTCCCGTGCCCGTAACCGCCCGTGCCGAGCACCCCTTCCTCCTGTGGCACGCGGTCCGCGCCCACGTAGTCCTGCCACGTCGAGGGGTCCGTCAGGGCGCCCTCGAAGGCCGGGTGCGTCAGGTCAAGGCCGGTGTCGATGACGGCCACCGTGACGCCCTCCCCGAGGGCCGGGGCGAGCGCCTGCGCCTGCTGCAGGTGCACCTGCGTCCAGGTGGCGGTGTTCTGCGGGACGGGCGCGTACGTGCCGCCCGCCCACGCGATCCGCGCGCCCTGCGTCCAGGCCTGCAGGCTCCCGCCCGCCCAGGCGATGCGTGCGCCCTCCATGCCCACCAGCAGCGTCCCGGTCGCCCGGAAGGCCGCGCCGTTCGCCTCCACCGTCACGGGCCGCCCCAGGCGACCCACGCCCTGCGCGGCGAGGGCCACAGGGGCCTGCACGCCCACGATCGCCTCGCAGTCCACGGTCACGCCGGACGCGCAGCCCGCGTCGTTCCACGAGAGGACCGTGCCGTGCAGGGCCGCCCCGACGGACGAGGGCGAGTCGCCCGCCTGCAGCGGCACCGTCACCAGCGACACCGGCTGCAAGACGGGCGGAGCGGTCGCCTGCGAGGCCTGAGGCGGGGTGGGGGAGGAACTGCAGGCGGACAGCAGGGCCGCCGTGAGGGCGAGGGACAGCAGGGACAGGGAGGGTCGGGCGTGGGTCATGAGGCGTCCTTGGCGTTCAGGGGAGGGTACGGCGGGAGAGCGTGGCGGGCGGGCACGTCCTTTCAGTGTCACGATAGACGTCGGCCCTTCACCACTTGCTTACAAACGTTCACATTCAAGGCCGCGTCCCCCGTGGCGCCCGGCGTGATTGTCCCGGCGCGCGCCTGCTAGCCTGCCGTCATGACCGCTCCCGCTGACCTCCACCCCGCCGAACCGCAAGGCCGCGCCACCCCCCTGCACTTTGCGCTCGGGTACGGGGCGGGCGTCCTCGTGTACCTGCTGGTGCGCCTCCTCGGCGGCCTGAACCCCAACCCCTGCGAGGGCCAGACGGTCGTGGCCCTCATCGCGCCGCTGCTGCTCGGCCCGGGCGGACTGGGCCTCGCCGCCAGCCAGTGGAACCGCCCGCCCCGCGCGATCTTCGGGCTGGGCCTCGTCGTCGCGTCGCTCTTCCCGGCGCTGTTCCTCGGAGCGCGCGACATCGCGGGCCTGCGCAACTTCGGCTGCGCGGGCGGGTACGTCGTCATCAGCCCCATGACCGGCAAGGGCTTCAGCGAGACGACCCTCACCGCCGGAACCCGCCAGCAGCTGCGCGTGCGCGTCGGCGGCTTCGACGTCAAGGCCCGCCCCGACCGCTTCACGCTGCAGGCGCAGGCCACCAACCCCCTGAAGGCCACGCCCGCCCCCGTCACCGTGACCCTCGCCCGCACGCAGGACGTGCAGCTCGGGCAGGAAGTGCCGCTCACGCTCAGCGCCGCGCCGGACGGCCCCACCCAGCAGTACACCGTGAACGTGAACGTCGTGCAGGAAGGCGGCCGCACCGCCAGCGGCACCCTCACCGTGAACGTCGAAGGCCGCGCCCGCTGACCGCCCCCGCCGCGTCCCTGCGGTCCCTCCAGCACGCCTTCCGGAGCGTGCGCTCGGTCAGAAAAGCTGCACAGCCGCTCCGGCAGATGCTCTACACTCCCCGCATGACCATTCCGCGCGTCGGCGACCAGCACTCCCAGACCGATCAGCAACGCAAGGCCGACGACGTGCAGGCGATGTTCGCGTCCATCGCGCACCGCTACGACCTGCTCAACCGCGTCCTGAGCCTCGGCGTGGACCGGGGCTGGCGCCGCGCCGCCGCGCAGGAAGCCCTGCTGCTGCACCCGCACGACCTGCTCGACGTCGCCACCGGCACCGCCGACTTCGCGCTGGAACTCAAGCGCCGCTCACCCGCCACCACCGTGACCGGCTCGGACTTCGTGCCGCAGATGCTCGACATCGGCCGCGCCAAGGCCAGGACGCAGCACCTCGACATCCGCCTCGAAGAAGGCGACGCGCTGCACCTCCCGTACCCCGACGCCAGCTTCGACACCGTCACCTGCGCCTTCGGCTTCCGCAACTTCTCCGACTACGCGCGCGGCCTCGCCGAGTTCTGGCGCGTCCTGCGGCCCGGCGGCCGCTGCGTGATCCTGGAGTTCCCGCCGCCCGCCCCGGGCGTGTTCGGCAGCATCTTCCGCTTCTACTTCCAGCACATCCTGCCGCGCATCGGCGGCCTGGTGAGCGGTAACGCGGGCGCGTACACGTACCTGCCGGAAAGTGTCCTCGCCTTCCCCGCCCCCGACCGGCTCGCGGGCCTCATGGTCGCCACCGGCTTCCGCACCCGCTACCGCCTGCTGACCTTCGGGATCGCCGCCATCCACGTCGGCGACAAACGCTGAACCGCCGCGCGGCCCACACCGACCCGCGCGCCGCACAGACAAGCAGAGGGGTCCGGCGCTGACGGCGTTCCGGACCCCTCTCCTCATGCCGCCACGCCCACCGGTGTGGGCGCACGCTGTCGTGCTCACGCGCGTTCCGGGAGTTGAACGCCAAGCGTCGGGTTTCCTCTCGTACCACTCGGGGTGAACCCGCAGCCACCGTGCGACTCGGTCGGAATCCGTCCTACATCCACATGCGGTGGTCGGCCAGCATACAGCGGTCCTGAATCACGCTGATGCCCGCCGCCACCAGCTGCGCGGCCACCCCGTCGTCCCGGATGCCCTGCTGCATCCAGACGACCTTCGGGAGCGGCTGCATCGCCAGGATGTCCGCGAGGTGCTCGTGCACCCTGTCGGAGCGTCGGAACACCTCCACCACGTCCACCGGCCCGGGCAGGTCCGCCAGGGTGGACGCGACGGGACGCCCGAAGAAACTCTCGCCCCTGGCCGCCAGGGCCGGGTTGACCGGCAGGATGGTGTACCCCTGCCGGTCCAGGTACTCCGGCACGTAATGGGCGGGCTTGCCGGGATCGCGGTGAAAGCCGATCACGGCCACCACCCGGCTGTCCTCCAGCACCTTCATGACGTCCGTACGGGCGGTGAGGAGCGTCACGCGTCCGCTCCCGCGTGTGCGGCCACTTCCAGGAACGCTTCCCTGGCCGCCTGCAGCGTCGCCTGCAGTTCCGTGTCGCCGTGCACGCCGCTCACGAAGATGCTCTCGAACTGGCTGGGCGCCCAGTACACGCCGCGCCTCAGCAGGCCCTGGAACCACACGGCGAAGGCGGCCGTGTCGGACCGTGCCGCGTCGGTGTACGTCGCGACCGGTCCCGCCTGGAAGAACACCGTCAGCATGCTGCCCACGTGGTTGATGCACACGGTCACGCCCGCCTCGTCCGCCGCCGCCTGCAGGCCCTGCGCGAGCCGTTCGGTGTACGCGTCCAGCCTCGCGTACAGGCCGGGGTCGTCCTGCAGGGCCTGCAGGGTCGCGAGACCGGCACTCATGGCGAGCGGGTTGCCGCTCAGCGTGCCCGCCTGGTACACCGGTCCCTGCGGCGACACGAAGTCCATGATCTCGGCCCGCCCGCCGTACGCGCCGACCGGGAGGCCCCCGCCGATGATCTTGCCCCAGCAGCTCAGGTCCGGCGTGAGGCCCAGGCGGCCCGTCGCGCCGTTCGCGGACAGCCGGAAGCCCGTCATGACCTCGTCCGCGATGAGCAGCGTCCCGTGCTCCCGCACGCGGTGCAGGGCCGACAGGAAGTCCGGGGTGGGCAGCAGCACGCCCGCGTTTCCCACCACCGGCTCGAAGATCACGGCGGCGATCTCGTGCCCGCGCTCGCGCATCAGCGCGTCCAGCGCCTGCGGGTCGTTGTACTCCGACACCAGCGTCAGGCGCGCGTACTCGTCCGGCACGCCCGCACTGCTCGGCGCGGCCGTGCCCAGCTGGTCGGCGTTCGTCATCAGGCCACTGCCCGCCTCGACCAGCAGCGCGTCCGCGTGCCCGTGGTAGTTCCCGCGGAACTTCAGGGTGTACTTGCGGCCCGTGAAGCCCCGCGCGAGCCGCAGGGCGCTCATGGTGGCCTCCGTGCCGCTGTTCACGAACCGCACCTTCTGCGCGCCCGTCACGCGGCACACGAGTTCCGCGAGGTCCACCTCGCGCCAGCCGGGCGCCCCGAAGCTCGTGCCGTCCTGCGCGGCCTGCACGACCGCGTCCCGCACCGCCGGGTGGTTGTGCCCGAGGATCATGGGGCCCCACGAGCCGATGTAGTCCACGTAGCGCGTGCCGTCCGCGTCCGTGAGGTACGCGCCGTCGGCACTCGCCATGAAGCGCGGCACGCCGCCCACCGAACGGAAGGCCCGCACGGGCGAGTTCACGCCGCCCGGCGTGACGCGGCGTGCCCGGTCGAACAGCGCCTCCGACTGGGCGGTGCTGGCACCGGAAGGCTGAGTGGAATCCACCTTGGAAGTCACGGTCATGCCCTCCACCTTAATGCAAGCGCCGGACCGGATTTGTCTGTTTCGCATGAACGGCCGGGACCGTCAGGCGGACTCGTCGTCCGCGAGCAGGTCGGCCGGGTCGGCATCCTGAGGGTCGGCGTCGGGGAGGTCCGCGTCGCCCTTCAGTTTCAGCTTGCCGACCTCCCGCACCCGGCCCGGCCACAGGCGCGTCGCCTGCTGGTACAGCGGGTGGCCGCGCAGGTCCTGAAGGTCCGCGCCCAGTGGCGTCTGCACGGGGGTGGGGCGCACGTCGTCCGTCCTGCCGCCCGGGGCCGTGCGGGGCCGTGCGGGCGGCACGTCCGGCATGGGGATCGGGGGCGGCGCGGCGGGGGCGCGCTCCACGGCCGCTGCTGTCCGCACCTCCGGCGCGGGCGCGGGCGTGGCGGGCTGGGCGGGCGCCGCGCTGAAGGGACCGCCGAGGTCGTCCCAGTCGGGCTCCTCGAAGATCGGTTCGGGGGGGATGTACACGCGTGATTCCGGCGTGGCGTCCGCTCCGCGCGGTTCCGGCATGGCGTCTGGCGGCAGGGGCGGCGTGTCCGCGACGTGCGCGTTTCCGCCGGTGGCCGGGCCGGGCAGCGGGGCCGGCTCGCGCGCGTCGAGGTTGGCGGGACTCGTGGGCGGCTGACCGGTCACGGTCCGGGCCGGACTGCTCCGGGGCGCACCGAAGGCCGGGATGTCGTCCAGGGACGGTCCGGCGGACGCGGCAGGGGCGGGAGAGACGGGGGTCGGAGAGACGGGGGAGGGAGACGTGGCCCGCCTGCCACGGGCCTCACCGAAAGGGGGGATGTCGTCCAGCGGGGGAGGCGTGACCGGCTGCGGGCGCGGCGCGGGCGCCGGAGCCGGGGCAGCCGCAGCCTGCGCCACCGGCACAGCCGGGGCCGTCTGCGGGGCCGGGTCGGCGGGCGTCCCCGCGCGGCCCCCCACGTGTGCACGGCGGCTGCTCTCGGGGGTCGGCCCGAGCACCTCCAGCGTCACCGGCCCGAACACCTGCGCGACCAGCCGCCCGAGTTCGTCGAACTTGCTGACGACCTGCTTCGCGTGGAAGGTGCTCTTGTCGTCGTAACTGAGGCTCACGTAGCCCTGCTGTGCGTGCATCCGTGCGGGCTTCAGGAAGGCGCGCGTCTGCGAGTTCGCAGCCTTCACCACGTCCGCCCAGTTGCCCTGACCGGCCGGTGCGACCGGCACGGGCGCCGTGCGGGCCGCCGGGCGCGGCGCGTCCAGTGGCGGAATCTCGTCCAGCGCCGACGCAGCGGCAGGCGCGGGCCGTCCCTGCGGCAGCGTCAAGCCGCCCGCCTTCAGGTCCCGCAGTTCCTTCTCCAGCCGCGCGAGGCGCTGCGTCACGTCCGCCGAAGGGGCCGCGCCGGAGGCGGCCTGCGCCGTTCCCCCTGCCACCCCCCCTGCCACGCTGTCGCCCGCGATCAGGGCGTGCGTGAGGGCCAGCTCCAGGCTCTGCAGGTCCGCGCCACGCGCGAACCGCGAGTCCTGTGCGTCCAGCGCCGCCTGCAGCCGCAGCAGGCGCGGCACGTCCGCACCCTCCAGCCGCGCCGTGCCGCCCGCGTCCAGGCCCAGCTCCGCGTGCAGCGCCTGCCCGAGTGCCGTCACCAGCCCCTCCACCACCGTCCGGGCCGCGTAGCCCGCGCGGTACAGGGTGGCCGCGCCGTCCAGCAGGCCGCCCGCGTCGCCCTGCACGAGTGCGCCCGCCATGTCCCGCATCTGCTCGCCGGGCGGCAGGCCCAGCGCAGCCTCCACGCCGGAGCGCGTCACGCTCGCGCCCGCCGCCAGCATGCGCTCCAGCAGGCTCTCGCCGTCACGCATCGCGCCGTCCGCGAGCCGCCCGATCAGCTGCAGCGCCTCGGGTTCCGCCTGCACGCCCTCCAGCGCCGCGATGCCCGCCAGCTTGCCCGCCACCTCTTCCGGCGTCAGGCGACGGAAGCGGTAGTGCTGGCAGCGCGACAGGATCGTCGGAATGATCTTCTCGGGCTCGGTCGTCGCCAGGATGAAGATCACGTGCTCGGGCGGCTCCTCCAGCGTCTTCAGGAGCGCGTTGAAGGCCGCGCGGCTCATCATGTGCGCCTCGTCGAGAATGTAGATCTTCTTGCCGCCGCGCATGGCGGACAGCCCGACCTTCTCGCGCAGTTCGCGCACGTCGTCCACGCTGTTGTTGCTGGCCGCGTCGATCTCCAGCACGTCCGGGTGATTCCCGGCCCGCACCGAGAGGCAGCTCTCGCACTCGCCGCAGGGCTTCAGGCCGCCCCCCTGGCAGTTGGCGGTCATGGCGATGAGGCGGGCCGTGGTGGTCTTGCCGACGCCGCGCGGACCGGAGAACAGGTACGCGTGACCCACCCGTCCCTGCTCCAGCGCCGCCTTCAGCACGTCCTTGACGTGTTCCTGACCCACCACCTGATCCCAGCGAATGGGCCGTGCACGCTGGTAGATGGCTGACATGCCCACAGTCTAGTGCCTGCACGCGGGGAAGAAAGGGCAACGCGTCTCAGGCAGCGGCACGCCAGGGGCGGAACGGCGGGCGAGTGTTATGCTCACTGCATGCACGTCAACGGCACGGACCTGAACGTCGAACAGACCGGGCAAGGCCAGCCCGTCCTCATGCTGCACGGCCTGGGCAGCAACATCGCCGCCCTCGCCCCCGAACGCGAACGTCTCGGCCGCCAGTTCCGCGTCGTCGCCATCGACAGCCGCGGGCACGGCCGCTCCGCACGGCCCGCCGCGTACACCCTGCAGGACCACATCAACGACGTGCTCGGCGTCATGGACGCCCTCGGACTGGAACGTGCCGACGTGATCGGCAGCTCCATGGGCAGTTACATCGCGCAGGGCGTCGCGGCGAGTGCCCCGGACCGCGTGCGGCGACTCGTGCTCATCACCCCGAAAGCCAGCGGGCAGACGTCGTCCGTCGCGCGCTTCCTCGCGGAACACGCGGACGCCGTGCGCGGCCTGACGCCCTCCCAGGTGCAGGCGTACGTCGCGAACGGCATCTTCGCGCCGGAGACGCCGCAGACGGTCCGGGACGCCCTGGCCGCCCGCACCGCCGAACATGCCGCCGCCGGGCTCACCCTCACGCCCGAACAGGACCTCGCCGCGCAGCGTGCCCTGGAAGGCTTCGACTTCCGGCCCGTCCTGCCGCGCGTGACCGCCCCCACCCTCGTGATCAGCGGACGGCACGACCCGCTCAACCCCGTCCGGGACGGCGAGGAGGTCGCCCGCCTCATCCCGAACGCGCGACTGGAGGTGCTGGAACACGCCGGGCACCTGCCCTCGCTGGAAGAACCGGACCGGCTGTGGACGCTCGTCGAGGCGTTCCTGAACGGCTGACCAGCTGCACACACCCGCCCGCCACGCCTCCGGTCAGGCGGTCACGCCGCCCTCCAGCACCTCGAACACGTCCAGGGCCGGATCGAGACGCGCCTGAGCGCCGAACGGCAGCGTCAACTGCGGACTGGTGTGCCCGAAATCCACGTTCGCCAGCACCGGCAGGTCCTCCCGGCCCGCCTCCCACAGCACCCGCCGCACCCAGCCGTACAGGGCCTCCACCCGCTCCGGCGTGTACCCCCTGGGGCGCGCCAGCACCAGGCCTGCCGCGCCCGCCAGCAGGCCCTGCGCCGCGAAATTCCGCAGCCAGTACCCCACCTGCGCGGGCGCCGGCACGTCCTCCGACGTCTCCAGGCACAGGACCGCGCCGCGCCACAGGGCAGGCTCCGGCCAGCCGGGCGTGCCGTTCAGCATGTCCAGCACCTCCAGGCACCCGCCCATCAGGTGCCCCTGCACGGGCCGCTCGCCCTGCAGCCACACCCACCCCCCGGACGGCGCGAAGGTCCGCCGCACCTCCTGCAGGTCCGGGTCCAGCCACTCCCGGTGCTGCTCCGTCCACTCCGGCGCGGGCCGGAGCCGGAAGCCGCGCGCGTCCATCACGGCCTGCCGCACCCCGCGCGACACGTACCCGTGCATGCCGCCGTGCTCCGCGAGGTCCGTCAGCAGGGCCGGACCGTGGAAGCTCGTCACGCCCGCCCGCAGGAACTGCAGGTGCGTCACGGTGCTGTCACTGAAGCCCAGGAACACCTTCGGGTGCGCCCGGATGACCGCCGGGTCCAGCAGCGGCAGCAGGCGCACGCTGTCGTCGCCGCCCAGCGTGCTCAGCAGGCCCGCCACCTCGCGGTTCTCCAGCGCCCAGTGCAGGTCGTCCGCCCGCGCCTGCGGGTTGCGGTACAGGTACGCCTCGCCGCGCAGGGCGTTCGGGGCGGGCACCACTCGCCACCCCAGCTCGGCCCGCACCTGCCGCCGCCCCGCCTCGTACCGGTGCGGGACGCGCGCCACGAACCCGCTGCTCAGACTGAGGGCCGCCACCACGTCCCCCTCACGCAGGGCCGCCGGACGCACGAAAGACATCACGCTCATGCCGCAGGGTACGGCCCGCGCCCTGTACGCCGGAAGCGCCAGATGGCGTACCGCTCCGCCCGCCCGCTATACCCAAGCGCTACTCCCGCCTGTTAGCCTGAACGTCATGACGCCTGCCCTCACCTCCGTGCCCGTCCCCGCGCTCCGCCGGAGCGTCCCGTGAACCCGCAACTGAGCGCCGTGCTGCTCGGCGTCGTCGAGGGCCTCACGGAATTCCTGCCGATCTCGTCCACCGGGCACCTGATCGTCGCGGAGAACCTGATCGGGTACCGCGACGCGGGCGAGACCTTCACCATCGTGATCCAGCTCGGCGCGATCCTCGCCGTCGTCTTCTACTACTGGAAGCTGCTCATCAGCAAGCTCTCGGGCCTGTTCCGGGGCGACCAGCCGTCCCTGCGCTTCTGGCTGAACATCGTGGTCGCGTGCATTCCCGCCGCCGTGATCGGCCTGCTGTTCGAGAAGAAGATCAAGGGCCTGCTGTTCACGCCCACCGTCGTCGCCATCAGCCTGATCGTGGGCGGCATCATCCTGTACGTCATCGAGCAGCGCCGCGCCACGACCGCGCACACCGAGGAGGGCGCGGAACCGGACCTGGACCGCATCACGCTGCGGCAGGCGCTGTGGGTGGGCGTCGCTCAGGTGTTCTCGGTGCTGTTCCCCGGCACGTCCCGCTCCGGGTCGAGCATCGTGGGCGGCCTGCTGGCCGGCATGAACCGCGTGACCGCGACGGCCTTCTCGTTCTTCCTGGGCATCCCTCTGCTCGGCGCGGCGGGCCTGTACAGCCTGTACAAGGCGCGCGACACGCTGTCGCAGGTGGCGGGCGGCACCCCGGCCCTCCTGACCGGGACGGTCGTGTCGTTCGTGGTGGCCCTCGCGTCCGTGAGCTGGCTGCTGCGCTACGTGTCCCGCAACGACTTCCGCGGCTTCGCCATCTACCGCGTGGTGGCGGGCATCGTCATCCTGGTGCTCGTCGGGGCAGGCGTCATCACCCACACCTGATCCCTGCCCCGTGAGCTGTCTGCGCCGCCCGGTCCCCGCTGACCGGGCGGCGCCCTGTCAGGGCCGGTATGCTGGCCGGTGATGCCCGCTGACCTGCTCTCCCCGGACGCGCACGCGCTCGCCGTTCACCTGCACGACCGGCTGATGCCCACCTGGGAGGCCCTGGCCCTCCCGGCCCGCTGGACGCCCGCCGACCTGCCCGCGGACCTCGCGCCGCTCGCGGTGGACGCGTGGCGGGCGGCAGACGTGCCGGACGTCCTGCGGGAACGCCGGGTGGAGCTGATCGTGGCCGCGCACGACGACGCGGCCGTGCGGCACGGTCTGAAGAGCGGGGCGGACGCCGTGGTGCTGGACTTGGACGACGTGTTCTCGCCGCGCGCCGGGAACCTGCGGCGCGCGTACCGGAACTTCCCGGCGTACGCCGCGCTGCCGGGCGTGTTCCTGACGCGCGTGCGGCCCCTCGCCCACCGGGAGCCGCGCGCCACACTGAACGGCCGGGCGGCCGTGGCGGGCCTGCTGGACCTCGCCGCGTGCATGACGGCCTTCCGGGCAAGAGAGGTGCTGCTGTACCTCCCGAAGATCGACAGCGTGCCCGAAGCGCGCTTCTGGCGGGACGCGCTGACGCTCGCGGAACGCTGGCTGCAGCTGCCGGAAGGCCGCGTGCGCGTGTGCCTGCAGATCGAGACGCTGCCCGGCCTGCTGCGCGCCGAGGCGCTGCTGCACGAACTGCGCGGGTACGCGTACGGCCTGAACGCGGGCCGCTGGGATTACGTGTTCAGCGTCGTCAAGCACCTCGGGCCGCACCTGCCCGCCCCGCTGCCGGAACGTGCGCGGCTCGGGATGAACGAGCCGTCCATGCAGGCGTACGCGCGGCAGATCGTGTCGGTGTGCGCCGCGCACGGCGCGCAGGCGGTGGGCGGCACGGCCGCCGTGGCCCTGACCGGGGACCCCGGCCGCGACCGGGCCGCCCTGGACGCCGTGCGCGCCGACAAGGACCGCGAGGCCGCGCAGGGCTTCGTGGCCGCCTGGGCAGGCCGTACGGAGCTGCTCGGCGCCGTCCGTGACGCCTTCCGCACCCCCGCCCCGCCCCCACGGCCGGAGGATCACCGCGCGGCGGCCCTCGACCTGCCGTTCGCGGCGCACGTGCCGGAGGAGGCCGTGCGGGACGCGCTGGGCGTGGCGCTCGCCGTGCTGGGCGCGTGGCTGGCCGGGGTGGGCGACGTGGCGCGCGCCGGACGCTCCGAGGACACCGCCACCGCCGAACTCGCCCGCGCGCACCTGCAGCACTGGCACGCGCGCGGCCTGCTGGACCGGGACGCGTACCTGCACCTGCGGCGCGAACAGCAGCCGGACGACGCGCCCGCCGCGCGACTGCTGGACGCCCTGGTGCTGACGGACACGCCCGCAGCGTACTTCCCGGCGGTCGCCGAGACCCTCTTTCCCGAGGCGGCCCTCCCCGACGCACCCTGAGCGTCCAGGCCGGACCGCACCCTGGCAGAATGGAGGCATGACCGCCACCCTCACCCCGCCGGACCTCGCGGCCCTCACGGCCGACCTCATGACGCGCGTCGCGGCGCTCTGCGAGCACACCGAAGTGCCCGGCACCATCCAGCGCACCTTCCTCAGTCCCGCCGCGGCCGCCATGCACGCCGACCTGAGCGCCTGGGCGACCACGCTCGGCCTGGACGTGCGCGTGGATGAGGCCGGGAACTGGCGGGCCGCGCTGCCCGCCGCGCAGCCGGACGCGCCGACCTTCCTGATCGGGTCGCACCTCGACACCGTCCCGGACGGCGGGCGGTACGACGGTCTGCTCGGCGTGACGATGGGCGTCGCGCTGGCCGGGGCGCTGCGCGCGGCGGGCGCGATCCTCCCGTACCGGCTGGAGGTGCTGGGCTTCACGGAGGAGGAAGGCGTGCGCTTCGGCGTGCCGTTCATCGGGAGCCTCAGCACGCTCGGGCAGGCCGCCGACCTGCTCGACCTGACGGACGCGGCGGGCGTCAGCGTGCGGCAGGCCATGCGGGACTTCGGGCTGGACGACGCGCGCCTGCCGAACGCCGCCCTGACGGGCGAGCACCTCGGCTTCCTGGAGTTCCATATCGAGCAGGGCCCCGTGCTGGAGGCGGCCGGACAGCCGCTCGGCGTGGTCAGCGCCCTCGTCGGGCATCACCGCGCGAAGGTGACGTTCACGGGCCGCGCGAACCACGCGGGCACCACCCCCATGCACCTGCGGCACGACGCCCTCACCGCCGCCGCCGAATGGATGCTGGAGGCCGAACGCACCGCGCAGGACACGCCGGGCCTCGTGGCGACCGTGGGCCGCGTGCAGGCCTTCCCCGGCGCGTCCAACGTCATCCCGGGCCGCGCGGAACTCACGCTGGACCTGCGGCACGCGGACGACACGCTGCGCGCCCGGAAACTCGCGGACCTGCACGCGGCCCTCGAACGGATCGGCGCGGCGCGCGGCGTGCAGGTCAGCCTGGACGTGCTGACCGTCATTCCGGCCGTGCCTCTCGACGACGCGCTGCGCGCCGCCCTGCACCGCGCGGCGCACGCCGCCGGGCTGGACGCGCCGGAACTCGTGAGCGGCGCCGGGCACGACGCCATGATCGTGGCGCGCGCCATGCCCGCCGCGATGCTGTTCCTGCGCACGCCGGGCGGCCTGAGCCACCACCCGGACGAGACGGTGTCCGGCCAGGACGTGCAGGCGGCCCTGCAGGTCGCGTGGCACTTCCTGCTGAACCTGCCCAGGAGGGGCGCGTGAAGCACCTCGGCGTCACCCGCAGCCGTCACCTGACGGACCACGCGCTCATCACGCCCGACACCTTCGTCCGCACCCGCATGGCCGAATGGGGAGACGCGGGCATCATCGTTCACATCTCGCCCGTGATGGGGACGGGCGCGCGCTTCACGCAGTTCACGGCGGAACTGCGGGCCGGGACGACCGTGCACGCCCCGCGCTCCCTGCAGCAGCGCTTCGTGTTCGTGCTGGACGGCGAGGTGAACGTCACCGTGAACGGCGAGACGCGCACCCTGCACCCCTCCGATTACGTGTACCTGCCCGCCGGACGGCCGCACACCCTCACGTCCGGCGCGCCCGCCCGCGTGAGCGTCTTCGAGAAGCCCTTCCAGCCGGAGGAAGGCCAGCCGGAGGAGGGTCAGCCCGCCGACGCGCGCCGCGTCCCGGACGTGCACTGGGGCAACGAGCGCGACGTGCCCGGCACGCCCTTCGAGGGCGACGATCACCTGCTCGCCCGGAAACTCCTGCCGGACGAACTGCACTTCGACTTCATGGTGTCCACCATGAGCTTCGCGCCCGGCGCGAGCCTCCCGTACACGGAAGTGCACTACATGGAGCACGGCCTCCTGATGCTGGAAGGCGAAGGCCTGTACAAGCTCGGCGAGCACTACTACGCCGTGCAGACGGGCGACGTGATCTGGATGGGCGCGCACTGCCCGCAGTGGTACGCCGCGCTGGGCCGCGAGTGGAGCAAGTACCTGCTGTACAAGGACATGAACAGGAACCCCATCAGCACAGGGACGCACCACCGAATCTAGAAAGAGGGAGGGGTCGCCCCCGACCGGTTGCCCCATCAGCACAGAGACGCACCACCGAATCTAGAAAGAGGGAGGGGCCGCCCCCGACCGCCGGCCCTGTCGGCACAGAGACGCACCGCCTGCGCTGGGGGCCGTGCTGCTGTGTCCGGAACAGCATGGGAATGCCCCCGCGTGGCTGATCGGGGGGCGGGTCTTGACGGTCCGGGTCATACGGTTTTGATCCGGTTCCAGGGATGCCGGGAACAGCACCTACATCCCTTCTTGGGCAGAACGGACGCCCTACAGGACGCCTGACCGCTTCCACCTCCTCAAAACCGTAGTTTTTGATGCTCGCTCCGCTCGGCTGAACTTTTGGAGTTCAGCTCAAAACCGGATCAGGTGTGCGTGGTTTCGATGCGGTGGCGCTGGAACCATCGGTACGTTTTCCGGAAGCCGCCTTCGAGGGTGGTTTCGGGCGTCCAGCCGGCCCGGCCGAGTCGGCCGAGTTCGGCGACGTCGTCCCGCTGGATGTTGCGGTGCAGGAGGCGGCGTTCGGGCGCGCGCGGGTCGGGGGTGGGCGTGTCGAAGCTGAATTCGCCGTGGTAGCCGGTGACGGCCTTGACGGTGTCCGCGAGTTGCCGCAGGGTGTGGCGTTCGTGTGGGCGGATGACGAGCGTGCCGGGTTCGGACAGGTGCTCGATCAGGAAGAGGCAGGCGTCGGCGAGGTCGTCGATGTACAGCAGGTCGCAGGGGGAGCTGCTGTGGCCGTACAGGTGCACGGTGCTCTGGCCGGTGTCGCTGGCGCGCAGGACCTTGCGGAAGAGGGCGCTGACGAGGTTCCCGCGTGGCGCGTCGAGCCACAGGCCGGGGCCGTACAGGCCGCCCGCGAGGGCGCTGGAGAAGTGGCAGCCGTACTGGGTGCGGTAACTGTCGCACAGTTCGGTCATGATGGTCCCGGCGGCCTCGCGGGCGCGCTGGCTCTCGGCGACGAGTTCGGCCTGCAGGTAGTCGTCCTCGCCGGGCGCGGGGTCCTGCAGGGTCGGGTCGAAGAGGGTCGGGTCGCAGTCGATGCACAGCAGGCGGTCCACTTCGTACAGGTACGAGGCGTGGATGACGCTGGTGATCATCATGAGGGCGTGCCGCAGCCACGTGGCGGGCGTGAGGCGGTCGTCGCCGCTGAGGCTGACGGGCAGCAGGAACACGTAGTCGGGCAGGTGCTCCTCGAAGAACGCGTTGACGGCGGCGGGTTCCCAGCTGCCGGGCGCGTGGTCGTCGCGCGTGACGATGCGGGTGTACCCGAGGCCCTGCAGGTGCCGCACGATGGAGCGCCCCACGATCTCGTTGTGGCCGGTCACGAGGATTTTGGCGTCCAGGGCGAGTTTCACGGTAAACCTCAGGGTCGGGTGTGGGGCGGCGCTTGAAGTCCGTTCACGGCCGGGCGTGAACGACAGCAGGTTGATTGCAATGAATCGGTCAAAATCATGAATTCAGGCGGATTTTACTTTAATTTTCCTTCGATGACAACGGTGATGCGTGCCGTGAGAGCTGACGTTCAGGCCACCCGGCCGGCCCGAGGTGACCCTGCCGAGCCGACACGACCTCTTTCTTCTTTACTTTGAGCCAGCAGGCGTAAAGCCATCGCTAAGCGCCGCCATGCCGGGGAGACCCGAAGGAGGGGCCGAGGAACGATTCCGTTCACGTGCGCTTCTCGGACGCGCTTTTGCGTTCGCGTAACACTGCCGGCAACAGGGTCACGCACGGCCAGATTGTGCTCCATGCGGTCCGTCGACGGGTGTGGCGTGCCCTTCCGCCCTTTACTGGCCGGGGGAGGTGAGGGCGCCGGGCACGGTGGAGTCCGTGCCGGTCGTGCTGCCGTCCGTACTGTTCTGGGTGCCGCTCTGATCCGTGCCGTTCTGGTCGGGGAGGGGTTGCAGGTCGCCGGGAACGCTCTGCGTGTCGCCGGGCGTGGTCTGGGTGGGGTCGGGGGTGGGCTGCGTGCCGTTCTGGTCCGGGGTGGCCTGCTGCGCGGCCTGATCGCGTGCGGCCTGCTCTGCGGCCGCCTGGTCACGCGCGGCCTGTTCGGCAGCGGCCTGCTGTTCGGCGGCCGCCTGTTCCTGCGCGGCCTGATCGCGCGCCGCCTGTTCTGCCGCGGCCTGCTCCTGGGCGGCCTGTTCGGCGACGGCCTGCTCTGCCGCCTGCTGTTCCGCCGCGGCCTGTTCCTGCGCGGCCCGGTCGCGTGCGGCCTGCTCGGCGGCCGCCTGCTGCTCGTCCGTGCGGCTGGGCGCGGGCGGGTCCTGCGTGGCCGGGTCCTGCGCGGGCGAGCTGTTCCCGCCGAACAGGCCGCCCAGGAAGCCGCCGTTCTGCTCGACCTTGAAGGCCATCTGCACGCCGCGCACGCGCCGGAACTCGATGTCGGCGGGCGCCTGGAACGCTGCGGCGGGCTGCCCGTCCAGCGTGCCGGAAGCCGCTGCCTGCCAGATGGGGGCGGCGACGTCGCCGCTGTACGCGGATGCGGGCAGGGAGGTGTTGTCGCCGCGGCCTACCCATACCGCGCCGCTGAGGCCCGGCGTGACGCCCGCGAACCACAGGTCGCGGATGTCGTTGGTGGTGCCGGTCTTGCCGCCCACCTCGCGCCCGTCGATGCGGGCCTTCCAGCCGAGGCCGCCCTGGGCGGGCGTGAGGTCGTTCACGACGCCCCGGATGAGGTCCAGGCCCAGGTACGCCGTCTGCGCGTCCCACACGCGCTGCCCGCCGGAACGGTTCACGGTCAGGATGGTCTTGCCGCCCTCCGTGACGCGCGTGATGAGGCGCGGCGCGTAGTACGTGCCGCCGTTCGCGAAGGGCGCGTACGCGGCCGCCATCTGCAGCGGGCTCGCTTCGAGCGCCCCGATGGCGAGCGGCAGGCCGGTGTCCGGGGCGGGGGAGAGGCCCAGTTCCCGCAGTTTCGACACGAAGCTGTTCAGGCCGAGCTGCTGCGCGAGCCGCACGGTGGGCAGGTTCAGGGAGTGGTCGAGGGCGTAGCGGAGCGTCACGCGCCGCCCCGTGTACGTGCCGCTGTAGTTCTTCGGCTGGTAGTCGCCGTCCAGGGGCGCGTCGAGGACCGTGTCGGACTGCTTCCAGCCTTTCGCGAGGGCCAGGGTGTACAGCAGCGGTTTGATGCTGCTGCCCACCTGCCTGCGGGCGCGCGTGGCGTTGTTCCACTGCTCCAGCACGCCGTCCCCGAGCTTCTGGCCGACGATGGCCTTCACGTCGCCGCTCTGCGGGTCGAGGAGGGCGAGACCCAGCGTCGCGCCGTCCGGGATGCGGGCGCGCAGGCTGGCGTTCTCGGCGCTCGTCTGTGCCTGCCGGTCCATGGTGGTGTACACCGTCACGTCCGAGCGGTACAGGACGCTGCGGCCCAGCCGTTCCGACAGGTCGCGCTCCACGGCGTCCAGGAAGCCGTCCGCGAAGCGCACCTGCGGGGCGGGCGAACGGAGGCGTTTGGCATCCCGGTCGCTGAGCGACGCGGACAGCAGGCGGCCGTTGCCGTCGTAGCGGACGGTCCACCCGACGGGCCTCAGCGGGTAGCGCCACGCGGCGTCCGCTTCGGCGCGCGTGGCGCGGCCGTCCTGCACCATGCGGTCGAGGATGTTGCGGATCAGGGGGCGGTACGCGGCGTAGTCGTTGTACCGGCGGGCGTTCGGGAGGAGCGTCGCGAGGTACACGCTCTGCGCGAGGTTCAGGTCGCGGGCGTTCACGCCGAAGTACGTGCGGGCCGCGTCCTGCGCGCCGAGCAGGTCGGTGCGGCCCACGCCCCAGTACACGACGTTCAGGTACGCGGTGAGGATCTCTTCCTTGTTGAAGCGCCGCTCGACCTGCACGGCCATCAGGGCTTCCTTGAGCTTGCGGGTGAGGGTCTTCTCCTGCCCGATGTCGGCGAGGAGCGTGCTGCGCACCACCTGCTGCGTGATGGTGCTGCCGCCCTGCTGGTCGCCCGTCGCGCTCGCCACCACGGCCCGCGCGAGGCCGCGCAGGTCCAGCCCGCCGTGCTGGTAGAAGCGCGTGTCCTCGCTCGTCACGACGGCCCTGCGCAGCCAGGGGCTCATGTCGCCCTGTTTGAGCAGGTCGCGGTTCACGCGCGCGCCGCTCGACAGGGACGGCGTGAGCGCCCCGATCACCTGCCCGCGCGCGTCGACGACGGTGGCCTTGCCGCCGTACTCGAGGACGTTCAGGTCGTCCACGCGGCGCAGGTCGCCCTGCCACAGCAGCAGCATGCCGAGCAGGCCCACCCCGGCCAGCAGGGCCAGGATCAGCAGGGTCCTGAAGAGGTTCGTGATCAGCCGCATGGCGGGCCAGCCTGGAGGGAGGGATAGGTCATGACCGTCTGCAGACAGAATATTGAGACCGGTAGAAATTCAGGTTGCTACACTGGCTGGGACATGGCACTCTGGCAGCCCTCCAGGTACACCCGCCCCCAGCTCGAAGAACGGCGACTCGCTG